>JANPDG010000063.1:0-5576 GCA_031431335.1 Polaromonas sp.
CAGCGCAGCAACCGACGCCTTGCACGCCGTGACGCTGTGGGCGCGCGACCCTGAGCTGGCGCGCGCACTGCAAACCAGCCGCACCAACAGCCGCTACCTGCCCACCGCCGTCCTGCCTGACCGAGTGGTCGTGCGCGCTGATGCTGCGCCCAG
This sequence comes from Polaromonas sp., assembly GCA_031431335.1. Lineage (GTDB taxonomy): Bacteria > Pseudomonadota > Gammaproteobacteria > Burkholderiales > Burkholderiaceae_C > JAAFIP01. The sequence continues at coordinate 154 of JANPDG010000063.1, forward strand.
CCTGCCTGCGCTGGCCGATCTGCACGACCTGGTGATTGTGGCCACGCCGCTGGCGGGCCTGCGCGAATCGCTCACCCTGCTGGCGCGCGTGCGCCGTCCGCTGGCCTGGCTATGCAAGGGGTTTGAATCAGGCGGTCTGCTGGCCCACGAGGTGTGCCAGCAAGTGGCCCCCGAGCTGGCCTCTGGCGTGCTAAGCGGCCCCAGCTTTGCCCAAGAGGTGGCCAACGCGCAACCCACAGCACTGGTAGCCGCCAGTGTGCACCCGCAGGTGCGCGAGGCCTTGGTCGCCGCCTTTCACGGCCCCAGCCTGCGCGTCTACGCCGGGGACGACGTCGTGGGCGTAGAAGTCGGTGGCGCAGTTAAAAATGTGTTGGCCATTGCCACCGGCCTGTGCGACGGCTTGCACCTTGGCCTGAACGCCCGGGCGGCTCTGGTCACGCGCGGCTTGGCCGAGATGACGCGCCTGGGCGTGGCGCTGGGTGCCAAAGCCGAAACCTTTATGGGTCTGTCCGGCTTAGGCGACCTGGTGCTCACAGCCACCGGCGACTTGAGCCGCAACCGCAAGGTGGGCCTGCTGCTCGCGCAAGGCCAGTCGCTGGCCAGCGCCACCGCGTCGCTAGGCCATGTAGCCGAAGGCGTGCTGTGTGCCCGTGCCGTAGTGCAGCGCGCCACAAGCTTAGGGGTGGACATGCCGATTGCGCAATGTGTGGTGGCGCTGCTAGACGGCAAAATCACAGCCGCCCAGGCCGTTGTCCTGCTGATGGGCCGCGAGCCTACGGCTGAGGTGCTGCCGCCTTAGTTTTTGGAAGAAAATAAGGCACTTTCTCGACGCAGATATTCAATAGTTTGCTATCAATTTAGATTGCAGAAGGTAAGCTATTAAAAATCTACTACGCAAAGCAGTAGCCCAAATGGCATTGGGAAGAATATAGCGAATGTCAATTTCACACCATAACGCCATCAATTCCCAAAACCGATTCAATCTGTGACTTCATGCTGTTGATAGGAAACAAACCATCAAACAAAGCACTGCCCACTGTAAAAGCCCACATGCCTGCTGCGCGCATGGCTTGTACGCGCTCCGAACAGTCTATGCTGCCTGCAGCAATCACAGGTTTTTTCACAGCTTTCACGACTTGGCGCGCAAGTTCAGGTACATCGCCAGCATACCGGTAGGCTAACAGGTCTAAACCATGCACCCCGTCCAGCGCGCACAACTCTTTAGCATCTTCAACAATCTCTTGTGCAGAGCCTGTTAACTTTGTCGGATGACCCACCGTGTGGCCTGCGAACGGGTAGTACTGAATATTGCGTCCTTTGAGCAACTTCACCGCTTCTTTAGCATGGCGGCCTCCAAGCAGATAGTCCACCTTAAGTTCAATCGCAGCTTCGATGGAGCGCAGCTCAGACTCCTGCGTGCTGCTGACCACTTCAAGCATGACTTTACAGCCGTCTTGGCGAATCTCGTTAGCCAGCAGCTTCAGCTCGTCCAGAGGCAAGCCAATGTCTTTAAAGCCTACATACTGCAGGCCACAGCGACGCACGTCTTGATAAACCGCACGGGCGTTGGTGACTGTTTGATCGTTGCGGGTGAGCATGAGGATGAAGTGGCTCATGAGGGTTCCTTGGGTAATGACTTAGATAAAGTGGTGTGTGATGCCAGCTCGTGCGCAGTGCGCAAAGCCGTTAGCATGCTGGCGGGGTCGGCTGTGCCTTGGCCCGCAATGTCAAAAGCTGTGCCGTGGTCAGGGCTGGTGCGCACGAAAGGCAGGCCTGCGGTGATGTTGACGCCGTCTTCCACGCCCAGCAGCTTTACGGGAATCAAGCCTTGGTCGTGGTACTGCGCCACGACGATGTCGTAACGCCCACGCCGTGCATGCATGAACACTGTGTCTCCCGGCAGCGGGCCCGTCACGTCCAAACCTTCAGCGCGCGCCTGCACAATCGCGGGGGTGATAATGTCAATATCTTCGCGTCCAAATAAGCCGCCCTCGCCCGCGTGAGGGTTCAACCCTGCGACGGCGATGCGTGGCTTTGTAATGCCAAACTGCTGCAAGGTGCGGTGTGCCAAGCGGATGATACGCAGCTCTAGTGGCACGCTCAGGCGCTTGACAGCATCAGCTACTGAGCAATGCACTGTTACCAAAATCGTGCGCAGTAGTGGATTGACCAACAGCATGCCGTAGTCGACTGTGCCAGAGAACTCGGCCAACATCTCGGTATGACCTGGGAAGGGCACATTGGCTGCGGACAAAGCCTCTTTGTGGATGGGTGCAGTGCACAGCGCGCTAATGTGCCCTTGCATGGCCAGGTCAATGCCCGTGCGAATAGCGTGGTAAGCGGCAGAGCCTGCGGCAGCTGAAATCTGACCATAGGGCAAGTGGTGCGGCAGGTCGCTCACGGCCAACACATCGAGCACACCAGCTTGCGGATGGTGGTCACTGACTTTGTCAATAGTGCGGATTTTTAGATGGCAATCAAAGCGCGTTGCATCGCGGATCAAAATGCCAGCATCGCCGACGACAAAGGCTGGGTAGTCGCGCATGACGTTAGGGTCAGCCAGTGTCTTGAGCACAATTTCAGGACCAATGCCAGCGGCATCACCCATGCTAATTGCTACTGGAGCTTGGAGGGTATGTTTCATTGGTGTTGCCTCTGCAAAGCTTGGGTTAATTCCAGCAGACTCTGTCGCGTGCCAAAGCCACCTGCTTTGGTGATGAATGGCAGGGTTTGGTCTTCCAGCTCTAGCGCGCACAGGGGAATGCCTGGGGCTAGCTCGCGCAGAACATGCAAGCGTTTAGCCTGCAAGATCTGCGCGATATGTTTTGCAGTTTCGCCACCAGTGGCTATCAGGCTGTCGCAGCGGCCTGATAGGACCGCTTGAGCCACAGTGGATGCGAGTTTGCTTGCTTGTTGGTATGGGTCACCGGGCAATTCGTCAGTCGCAATTAGCGTGACGCCGCTTCGATTGGCACTGGAAAGAAAATCTTTTTGCTCGATTGACACAGGGTTACGGCTACCAACACAGACCCAAGTTTTACTTGTAACGGGCATGACGATTTCGGGCAATATGTAGCTACCCTTAGCGGGCGCTATAACCCTTGCAAATGCGCGCACCAAGCCAGTAGAACCGCACCACAAAACATTAGGAAGGTTTGCATGTGTTGATGCAATGGCATCCAGATCAGCCTCTGTATGCGCATCCACTATCACCGTATCTGCAGTGCCTAAAATTTCAATGATTTGATGCGGCAAACATACCTTGGCTTTGATACCCACTGCGCGCAACAAAACGCTAAGGTCGCTTTCTTTGACAGGATTGAGTGGGTCAGCTGCAAACGCCGTTTGTGAGACGGGTTGGTCATGCACGTACACCACGCCAGCTTTGGTAATGCGACCTGCATCTGGAAAAGCTGGGGCGATGACCAGCTTGGTTCGCCCGCTGGATGCCCAAGCTGCAGCTATTTCAGCGGCGACGGAGCCGCGCAAGGTGGAGTCAAACTGTTTGATCAATAGCTGCGCGCCTTGCCAAGCGGCTGCCCAGTTAGCCGTACATTCAGCGGCTTGCGCTGCGGGCAATACGCGGCTGTCGGTATCGCAGCTGACGACCGCTGCGGTTTGCAACTGGGTAGACGAAAAGGCCACAGCGCAGGGCCAGCCTCTGCTAGCAAAGCTGGCTATGCCGTCGCTGGCGCTGGTGAAATCGTCGCTAATTACTCGTATCTTCATTGGTTGCTAGTATTGTTTAAAATTGATTCTTTAAAGCAACCAAAAAGGCACTGTTTTGAGCAACCAATCTCTTTTAGCTCCTTGGTTAATGGCGTTAAAAGCGCAGACAGTGGGGCAGCACGTGGGCTATCAGGCGCTTGAACGGTATCTGCGCCAGCGCATCTTGGGCGGGCAATTGGTTGCAGGCACACGCTTGCCTACGTCGCGTGCGCTAGCGGCAGAGCTTGGCACGGGGCGCAATAGTGTGGTGGATGCCTATGCCAGCCTAACGCACGAAGGCCTGCTGCTAGCACAAGGCCGCTTGGGCACGGTGGTGGCCAGCAGTGCGAGTGCGCCTGAGCGCAAGGCCCGTATAGATGTGCTGCCACGCCTTCGCCAGCGCTTGCCAGCCGCGCAGCAGCAACTACCGCCGCATACATCCGCACTCAACTGGCGGTTAGGACAAACTAATACCAAGTTGTTTCCGGTGCAGGTGTGGCGCGCAGCCTGCAAAGAGGCGGGTAGGCATCTACCGCCGCTAGGCTACGGCGACCCGCAGGGTGATGCGCAATTGCGCCAATCGCTGTCTGTGTGGCTGCAAGCCAGACGGTCATTAACTGTCGCAGCCAATCAAATTGTGGTGACCGCAGGTGCTGGGCAAGCCATTGATCTACTCGCACGCGCCTTGGTCAAACCCGGCGATCTATGCGCTGTGGAAGACCCCGGCTACCCGCGCATAGTGCAAGCGCTGGGCCAGCAGTCGGCGCGCCTGATACGCATGCCAGTGGACGCAGAAGGTGCGCGAGTTAATGAGCTCATGGGACACAGCGAATTCCCCAGTTTGATTCACCTGACTGCTGCGCACCAATACCCCATGGGCGGGCGCTTGTCCGCTGCGCGGCGCACTGCGCTACTGCAAGCTGTGCGCCGCCACGCTAGCCTGGTGATTGAAAACGAATACGACCATGAGTTTGTGCACGAAGGCCAGCGCTTTGCGCCGCTAGCTGCATCTGCGCCTGAGCATTGCATTGTGGTGGGCACGTTTGCCAGAGCCATCAGCCCAGCACTGCGCTTGGGTTTTATTGCTGCGCCTGTTGACGTTGTGCAAGCCGTGGCAAGGTTGATCGCGCAAGAGCAATTGCAAGCCTCGTGGCCGGTGCAGATGAGCGCCAACTGGCTACTCAAGTCAGGCCAACTGGAGCGCCACCTGCGCCGCGTTGGCAAACGCTACACCGCTATGCGCGCGCAGCTTAAAGAGCAACTAAAACCGCTAGCGCCACAGATCACACTGCGTGGTGACGAAGGTGGCCTACATGTGGCGCTAGACTGCAGTGCTATGCGTACAGCAAACTACATCGCACTATGCCAATACCTTCACCGGCACGGCGTTGAGCTCGATTGCATCGAGCGCTTTATCAGCAGCGCCAGCCCACATCAAGTCATATTGATGGGCTATGCACATTGGAGTCACGACGAATTATCGAGCAGCACTAAGCTGCTCATTAAGGCAGTCAAAGCCGTGGCCGAGCAGATGGGCCAGGGGCCTACGGCTGAGGTGCTGCCGCCCTAGCGCACTCAATTGCGCTGGTAATCGCCGCCCTGGCCTGCGGGCTGTTCTTCCAGCAAGACGAGCCCGTCAGCTTTGCGCCTTGGCTCAATATATCCAGCGCATTGGCCTTGGCCAGTTGGTGCAGCGACATAAACCCCATCTGCTC
>JANPDG010000064.1:0-2165 GCA_031431335.1 Polaromonas sp.
CGGCACATGCAACAGCCGCTGCGCCATGCGCGTAATTCGATCAAACCGCTCCTCACGCGGCACATAAGCACACATCGCCGAGCGCAAGGCCGTAAGGCGCTCAGCTTCGTTATCGGGAATGGGGGCGATTTGGTAGTCCATATGCTAGTAGCATCGGTCACGGTATCGCTGCTCGAACGCCAAAATATCGTTTTTCTCGCCTTCGGTCATATTAGTTTTAGCCTTACGATTATTCAGAGCATTGCGTATTTCTGCACATTGACGGTATTTGCGTGCTTCTTCCTCTTTGTTCATCACTACTTTCATTTGACTCGATTTTTTTTCCTCCAACGCGTTAGATTTTTTGTCGCGCTTTGAGGCATAAACTTGTTGACGGGCCGCAGAAAGCTCATCAGAGCACTTTTCTGTAAACTCTTTTTGGCTAGCTTGAATCACATCATATTTCAGCCCGCGCGCTGGAGCAGTGCGTATACCCTCGGACAGGCGACTGCATTCAGAGCTGAGGTACTGCAGTTCTTCACCAGCAGCTTGAATTCTAGAGTTTTCAGAACGATACGAAGTATTCGGACTCTCTGTAGGTCCGTAATAAATCAAGCCTGGTGATGGACATGCATTTGGTGATTGATAGGTGGTCCCGTTTTGTCGCTTGCATTGATAAGACTGAGAAAAAGCAGAGTTTTGCCACGAAATTGCAAGTAAAAATAATGTAACTAAATTGAGTAACCGCATGATTTAAATTTAAAAATTCTTTTAATAAAGGCAAAGCTCTTGATAATCAAAACGGATTATCCTGCTATTCCCACTCGATAGTCGCAGGCGGTTTGCTGCTTACATCGTACGTCACGCGGTTAATGCCGCGCACTTCATTGATGATGCGTCCACTGACTTTTTTGAGTAACGCATATGGCAGCTCAGCCCAATCAGCGGTCATAAAGTCGCTGGTAACTACGGCGCGCAGGGCGACAACGTAGTCGTAGGTGCGACCATCGCCCATTACCCCTACGCTTTTAACTGGCAAGAAAACGGTGAAGGCTTGGCTGGTCAGGTCGTACCAATTTTTGCCAGTGGCTTCGTCTTTGAAGCTACGCAGCTCTTCAATAAAGATAGCATCGGCTTTGCGAAGCAAGTCGGCGTATTCTTTTTTAACTTCCCCCAAGATGCGTACGCCCAAGCCGGGGCCGGGAAAGGGGTGGCGGTAGACCATGTCGTGGGGTAGGCCCAGGGCTACGCCCAGTTCGCGCACTTCGTCTTTGAACAGGTCGCGCAGGGGTTCTAGCAATTTGAGGCCTAGCTGCTCGGGCAGGCCGCCTACGTTGTGGTGGCTTTTGATGGTGACGGCTTTTTTGCTTTTGGCTCCGCCGGATTCGATCACGTCGGGGTAGATGGTGCCTTGGGCTAACCACGTCGCGCCTTTGACGGTGCGACTTCCAACTTCGCCTTTAGCACCCTCGCCTTTGAGTTTGGCGGCCTCGGCTTTAAACACTTCGACAAATTCGCGGCCGATGATTTTGCGTTTGGCCTCGGGGTCGCTCACGTCTTTGAGGTGGCCTAAAAATTGTTCTTCAGCGTCCACGCGGATGACTTTGGCGTTGAGCTTGCCCACAAACATCTCCATCACCATGTCGCCTTCATTCAGGCGCAACAGGCCATGATCTACAAACACGCAGGTCAACTGGTCGCCAATGGCGCGGTGGATGAGGGCTGCGGCTACTGATGAATCTACACCGCCAGACAAGCCGAGAATAACTTCTTCGTCACCCACTTGCTTGCGAATCAAGTCCACCGCCTCGGTGATGTGATCGCGCATCACCCAGTCGGGCTTTACGCCGCAAATGCCTAAAACAAAGCGGTGCAAGATGGCGTGGCCTTGTGCGGTGTGGGTGACTTCGGGGTGAAACTGCACGGCGTAAAACCTACGCGCTTCGTCAGCCATGCCAGCAATCGGGCACGAGTCCGTCGATGCCATCAGCTTGAAACCTGGCGGCAGCTCGGTGACTTTGTCGCCGTGACTCATCCACACATTAAGCATGCCCTCGCCACTCTCAGTGGTGAAGTCGGCGATGTCTTTGAGAAGTGCCGTGTGCCCACGTGCGCGCACTGCGGCGTGGCCAAACTCGCGCTTGTGCCCGCCTTCGACCTTGCCGCCCAATTGGTGCGCCATGGCC
>JANPDG010000065.1:0-33250 GCA_031431335.1 Polaromonas sp.
GTAGCGCAGGCCGAGGCGATAGTCGACGCAGGCGTGGTCGACTTTATGCACTGGATGGGCCAGCGCTCGGCAGGCGGTAGCGTACCGTTTATCCAGCAGCTCAACGCCCAAACCGACGAGTGGCGCGCGCTAGAAATTGCCCGCGCTAAAAAGCTGCTGGCCAAGGGTGAGAACATCGACGCCGTGCTCGAAGCCTTAAGCCGCGGCCTGACCCAAAAAATGCTGCACGGCACCTACAACCAACTCAACGCCGCTGATGAAGTGCAGCGCGAGACAGCCAAGGCAGCTGCAAGCCGCCTGTTTTTGTCGCAATCGCAAAGCAAAAACGGCCTCTAGCGCCGCTGACGACTGCCCTGGTGGCTGCTTGCCCCAAGTAGCTGGTTCGTTATGTTTGCTGTATTTGAATTTGTATGAAACCCTTTCTCCGCACCCAATCTGAAAAATATGCCGAGCGCCTCGAAGACCTCGAGCGCCTGCTGGCAAGCCCGGACATCATGGCCGATATGAAGGCTTTTAGAGACTTGAGCAAAGAGCACTCAGACGTCACGCCTGTGGCGGGCCGCTTAAAGCGCTACGAGCAGCTGGAAAAAGACATTGCAGGCGCGCGTGAGATGCTGTCTGACCCCGACATGGCAGACATGGCGCACGAGGAAATCGCCGCTGGCGAGGCCGAGCTTGAACAGCTCGAAGGCGATTTGCAGCGCCTGATGCTGCCCAAAGACCCTGACGATGCACGCAACTGTTTTATTGAAGTGCGCGCGGGCACGGGCGGCGATGAGTCGGCGCTGTTTGCAGCAGATTTGTTTCGCATGTACACCCGCTTTGCCGAGAAAAAGGGCTGGCGCACAGAGATCATGAGCGAGTCGCCTAGCGAGCTGGGTGGCTACAAAGAAGTGGTGTTCAAGCTAGAGGGCGACAACGTGTACGGCCAAATGCGCTTTGAGAGCGGCGGCCACCGCGTGCAGCGCCTGCCCACCACCGAGACGCAGGGCCGCATTCACACCAGCGCCTGCACGGTGGCCGTGCTGGCTGAACCTGACGAGGCCGTGGCCATCAAAATCAATCCTGCAGATTTGCGCATTGATACCTACCGTGCCAGCGGCGCAGGCGGCCAGCACATTAATAAAACCGACTCTGCCGTGCGCATTACCCACCTGCCCACAGGCATTGTGGCCGAATGCCAAGACGGCCGCAGCCAGCACAGCAACAAAGCCTCGGCGCTGAAAGTGCTGACCGCGCGTATCATCGAAAAAGACCGCTCTGCACAAGCTGCCAAAGACGCTGCGCTGCGCAAAGGCCTGATCGGCAGCGGTGACCGCAGCGACCGCATCAGAACCTACAACTTTCCCCAAGGCCGCATGACCGACCACCGTATCAATCTGACCCTGTACAAACTTTTATTCATCATGGAGGGCGATATGACAGAGACCGTCACTGCGCTGCTGCATGCGCGCGAGGCCGAGCAACTGGCCGAACTAGAAGTGGGAGCCAACTGATGGCCCGCTCCATAGCCAAAGGCCCCAAGCCCCGCGCTGGCTACGCCACAGTCAATAAAAACGCCCCCAAGCCGTTTGCCAAGGTGCCGCGCCCCGCGCCTGTGGAGCGCGCCACCACGGCCAAGTCCACCGAGCCGCTGGGCACAGTACAAGTGGCTTTGCTGCGTGCCCAAAAGCACGGTATGGCCAAAATAGATGCGCGCATTTTGCTGTTGCACATTCTGGGTAAAAAAACCTCTGACATGGCCTGGCTGGTGGCTAACGATAACAACCCGCTCAGTACCCTGCAGGCCGACGCCTACAGCGCCGTGTGTGCCCGCCGCCGCGCAGGTGAGCCGGTGGCTTATATCGTGGGCCACAAAGCGTTTTATGGCTTAAAGCTGGCAGTAGACAAGCGCGTGCTAGACCCGCGTGACGACACTGAAACCTTGGTGGACTGGGCGCTAGAGCTGGCCACAGAGCTGTCCAAGATCGTCGACCTCGGCACCGGAAGCGGTGCCATTGCACTGGCCATACGGTCTAAGCTGCCTAAAGCACAAGTACACGCCACTGACGCCAGCGCGGATGCGCTGGCGGTAGCGCACGCTAACGCAGCACAACTTAAGCTGCCAGTGCAGTTTCACCCAGGCGACTGGCTGGGCGCTGTAGAAGGCAGCAAGTTTGACCTCATCGTCTCTAACCCACCCTACATTGCCGCTGCCGACCCCCACCTAGCCGCCCTCGCCCACGAGCCATTGAGCGCGCTGGCCTCGGGCGCAGACGGCCTGGACGCTATTCGCCAGATCATTGCCCACGCACCAGCGCACTTAAACGCAGCAGGCTGGCTGCTGCTGGAGCACGGCTACGACCAAGCCGAGGCTGTATGCGGTTTGCTCACTGCGCAAGGATTTAGCTTTGTGGCCATCCGCAAAGACTTGGCTGGCATCGAGCGCTGCAGCGGCGGCCAATGGCAAGCGGCCGCATAGCCTGCGATAATTGCATCAACCGACTTTAGATAGTGAGCATTTAGGAGTTATCACATGAGCGACACCCAACAACGTATCGACGGCCTCGTCAAATCCAACGACGTAGTTTTGTTTATGAAAGGCAACGCCAGCTTTCCGCAGTGCGGTTTTTCTGGCAAAGCCATTCAAATTTTGAAAGCCTGCGGTGTCGACACCAAAGGCATTCAAACCGTCAACGTACTAGACGACGCCGAAGTACGCCAAGGCATCAAAGAGTACAGCAACTGGCCCACCATCCCTCAGCTGTACGTCAAAGGCGAATTCATCGGCGGCTCGGACATCATGATGGAGATGTATGAAAACGGTGAGCTGCAGAAAGTGCTGACTGCATAAACTGCGAACAAGCGTCTTTTCAACCTAGCCACTCCCACTGCCGTTTAGCCCCATTCACAGCATTCGGATACTCCGCCTTGCCCCGGCTGCCGTTATAACGGCCTAGCGCCAGAAAAGTATCGCCGCGTTCACGCTCTAGGTAGTGGCGCAAGATCACGCAGCCAAAGCGGATGTTGGTTTGCATGTGAAACAGCTTGGAGGCATCACCGTCGCCTATCACGCGCGCCCAAAATGGCATGATCTGCATGTAGCCGCGTGCGCCTACTCGGCTGACTGCGTATTTGCGAAAGTTGCTCTCTACGGTAATGAGGCCCATGACCATCGTGGTGTCTAGGCCAGCGCGCTTGCTCTCATACCAGACGGTTTGCAAAAATTCTTTGCGGGTTTCAAAGTCGGTTTTTTTCTTTTTCAGGCGCTCGCTCATTTCGCCGAGCCAGCGCAGGTATTTCAGGCGGCTTTCTGTGTTGTTGAACTCAGGCACCGGCGGTGCGCCGCTGTTGATGGCGGCGCTCAATGCTGTGCGCACCGAGTCGATCATCGGCTCTTCTAGCTGCCCACCAGCGTGTGCCTGCGTGCACCACAGCGGCAGAGCGACCAGCGCCGAAGCAGTGGCGGTGGACTGAATAAGTACTCTGCGCCTACTTTGCAAACTCATAGCTTAAGCCACCACACTGCTTGACGCTAAACGGTTTTGAACGTGCGCCAATATGTCGGCCACAGCCACCTTGGTGGCTGCTGCACCAGTGGATGAATCTCTGCGGTGCAGGTACTCCACTACGCCTTCTTTGAGGCCGCGATCGCCAATGGTGACGCGGTGCGGCACGCCGATGAGCTCCCAGTCGGCAAACATCGCGCCAGGACGCTCGCCACGGTCGTCATAGATCACATCAACGCCTGCGGCAATTAACTCTGCGTACAGCTTTTCAGCTGCGGCCTTGGTCTCTGCGCTGCGGCCGGGGTCGATGGCGCAAATGACGACGGTGAACGGCGCGAGTGCGTCTGGCCATATGATGCCTTTGGCGTCGTGGTTTTGCTCCACCGCTGCAGCGGGCAAGCGCGTGATACCGATGCCGTAGCAGCCCATCTCAAACGACTTGGGTTTGCCGTCCATATCTAAGAATGTGGCGTTCATGGCCTTGCTGTATTTGGTGCCCAGATAGAACACGTGGCCGATCTCAATGCCGCGCTCGATTTGCAGTGGGCCCTTGCCATCGGGCGATGCATCGCCTTCTAGTACGTTGCGAATGTCGGCGACTTGATCAGGCTCTGGTAAGTCACGACCCCAGTTAACATCCGTTAAGTGAAAATCTAGCTCGTTTGCCCCGCAGATCCAGTTGCTCATGGCAGCTACTTCACGATCTGCAATGATTTTGAAACCTCTTTTTTTCTTAGCTTCCCTTGTGAAAGCATCGTCGTTTACTATTTCCAGACCAGCATTTAGCAATACTTCATTTTCTAAAATTGGACCAAGGTAACCGGGCTTGCAGCCAAAGTGCGCTTCGATTTCTTCTACTGTCGCAAATCGAAAGCCACTCAACCCCGGCACTTTGTTAGCTTTGGTTTCGTTCAGCGAATGGTCGCCGCGTACCAGCAACAACCACACTTGGGTTTTGATGACTTTGCCTTTGTCGTCTAACGCGTCAGTGGCCAGCACCAAGGATTTCACCGTGGTTTGCAGTGGCACATTCAGCAAGGCCGCTACATCTTCGCACGTGCTCTTGCCGGGCGTTGGCGTTTTAGCCATGGCTTTGCTAGCCGCAGCGCGTGGGCCAGGCGCTGCGGCCTCGGCTTTTTCCATATTGGCCGCGTAATTGCTGTTTGGGCAAAACACAATCGCGTCTTCGCCCGTTGCGGCAATTACTTGAAACTCTTCACTCGCATCACCACCAATCGCGCCGCTGTCAGCCGCCACTGCGCGGTACTTCAGGCCAAAGCGGTCAAATATTTTGCGGTACGCATCGGCCATCACCGCATAGCTGGCTTTGGCGGATGTTTCGTCGCGGTCGAAGCTGTAGGCGTCTTTCATGGTGAACTCGCGCCCACGCATCAGGCCAAAACGCGGGCGGCGCTCGTCACGAAACTTGGTTTGAATTTGGTAGAGGTTTTTAGGCAGCTGCTTGTAGCTTTTAAATTCTTGGCGTGCAATGTCAGTCACAGCCTCTTCGCTGGTAGGCTGCACAATAAAGTCGCGGCCATGGCGGTCTTGAATGCGCAGCAGCTCAGGGCCGTTGGTAGTGAAGCGGCCGGTTTCTTGCCACAGTTCAGCGGGCTGAATCACGGGCATGGTGCACTCAATCGCGCCTGCGCGGTTCATCTCCTCGCGCACGATGGCTTCGACCTTGCGGATCACGCGCAGGCCCATGGGCATGTAGGTGTAGATGCCAGCGCCCAGCTTTTTGATCATGCCTGCGCGGGTCATCAGTTGGTGGCTGGCTACCTCTGCATCAGCGGGCGCTTCTTTGAGGGTGGAGACGAGGAATTGACTGGCTTTCATAGCGATAGACTCTACTTATATCAAGGGTAACAGCTCGGAAAAAATGCAACAGAGGGTTGCGCTGGGCAACCGGGCGTGCATAATGAACTTAAGTTTAAAAATTTGGAGTTGATTATGCTTGACCGGGACGGCTTTCGCCCGAATGTCGGCATCATCTTGCTCAACCAGAAAAACCAGGTATTTTGGGGCAAGCGAATTCGCACCCATTCCTGGCAGTTTCCGCAGGGTGGCATTGACCGGGGTGAAAACCCCGAGCAAGCCATGTTCCGCGAGTTGCACGAAGAGGTGGGCTTACAGCCTGACCACGTGCGCATCGTGGCACGCACGCGAGACTGGTTGCGCTACGAGGTGCCAGACAGGTTTATCCGCCGCGAATCGCGGGGCCACTACCGTGGTCAAAAACAAATATGGTTTTTGCTACAGCTAGTTGGTTTTGACACCGACCTGAACCTGCGCGCCACCGACCACCCCGAGTTTGATGCTTGGCGCTGGAACGACTACTGGGTGCCGCTGGATGTCGTGGTGGAGTTCAAACGCGGCGTCTACGAGATGGCTCTGACCGAGCTGTCGCGCTTTTTGCCGCGCCATGACGAGTTCAACAGCCCGCCGGGTGACCGCGCAGAGCCTTTTGGCTCACGCGGTGACTCACGCTACCCGCAGCGCCGCCGCTTTGGCTTGCGCGGGCACATGGGCTCGGCCATGGGGGCGCAGCAGGCTGTTTATGGTGGCAACATAGGTGATGGCCATGATGATGAGCATCGCCACCATTTTGGCGATATTGAGCTGCCGCCCGGAGCCAGCTTTGACCCGCATCCTTCAAGCGCCTATGCAGACTTGAGTGCGTGCATCACCCCGGCCAACGGCCACCCAGCAGCGGCAGCAACGCGGCCTTTTAGCCGCAATCCTGACGACCATGTGCAAGACGCCAGCGTCGATATCAGCATCACCACCCACGAGCCTTGAATGCCAGCATCTCATTTTTCATCTTTTGCCTTGCACAGCTTGCGCCTACTGGCCGCCATTACGTTGGCCAGTTACTCAGCATTGAGCAGTGCCCAACTGGCTCCCGCCGACCCGGACTGGAAAGAGGCCGATACGCTGCCGCCGCCCGCTTTTGACCTGGCCCGCTTGGTGCCTTTTGATGTGTCTGTTAATTCGCAGATGAAATGGGGAATCGACCCGCAAGCCATGACGATTGGCAAAGACAGCGTGATCCGCTACGTGGTGGTGGCGCAGTCGCCCAGCGGCGTGATGAACGCGATGTACGAGGGTATTCGCTGTGCAACAGGCGACTTTAAAACCTATGCCCGTTACAACAAAGACAGCGGCTGGAGCACGGTGGCGCAGCCCCAGTGGCAGCCATTTTTAGGCACCTATGCCCACCGCTTGGCACGCCAAGGCGTCTGCACCAACTCCGCTCCCGCGCAAAGCGTGCGTGAGGTTGTGCAAACGATGCGGCAAACGAGCGAGAGGCCGCGATAAATTAGGGCTGGGGCTGGCTGGCGTTGCCTGCCTAGCGGTTAAGCACCAAATTATTTTTATGCACCATCTCAGGCTCGCCAATGTAGCCTAACAGGGTCTCAAACTCGGTACTGGATTTGCGGCAAATTAAGCGTGCCTCCGCGCTGGCATAGTTGGCCAAGCCTCGGGCGATCTCTGCGCCTTGGGCGTCTTGCACTGCAATCACATCGCCGCGCGAAAACTCTCCCGCCACGCTGAGCATGCCAATCGGCAGCAAGCTGGCTTTGCCTTCGCGCAACCGAGTAGCCGCGCCGTCGTCCACCGTCACACTGCCTGCCAGCTGCAGATGGTCGGCCATCCATTGCTTGCGGGCTTGGTTTTTGGCAGTTTGGGCTACCAATAATGTACCAATGGCTTCACCCTGCGTAAGGCGAACCAGCGCATTGGGCTCACGCCCCCACGCTATCACGGTGCTAGCACCCGAACCCGCTGCACGCTTGGCTGCCAAGATTTTGGTAATCATGCCGCCTTTGCCAATCGACGAGCCTGCGCCGCCCGCCATTTTCTCTAGTTCGGCGTCACCCGCTTGCGCGACATCGACAAACTTAGCCTCAGGATTTTTGCGCGGATCGGCGGTGAACAGGCCTTTTTGATCGGTCAAAATGACGTAGGCATCTGCCTCGACCAGGTTGGCCACCAGAGCGCCCAGCGTGTCGTTGTCGCCAAACTTGATCTCGTCGGTCACCACGGTGTCGTTTTCGTTGATCACAGGCACTACGCCATGCTGCAGCAGGGTGAGCAGCGTAGACCGGGCGTTCAGATAGCGCTCGCGGTCGGCCAAGTCAGCATGGGTGAGCAACACTTGGGCGCTGCGCAAATGGTGCTCGCGCAACTTGGTTTCGTACATTTGCGCCAAGCCCATTTGGCCCACTGCAGCTGCTGCCTGCAGCTCATGGATGGCATGCGGCCGGTCTGCCCAGCCTAGGCGTTTCATGCCCTCGGCAATCGCGCCGCTAGAGACCATGATGACCTCGCGTTTGTCGGCTGCCAGCGCAGCCAGCTGGGCGCACCACAGGCCAATCGCGGCTTCGTCCAAACCGCGTCCTTCATTGGTCACCAAGCTAGAGCCGACCTTCACCACGATACGGCGCGCGTTACGCAGGGTGTCGTTGGCTGGGTATGTCATAACGTATGGTTTTGGAAGAATTTAGCATAGTTTTCCGACGTGGATATTAAATAGTTTGCTATATATTTTATAGCGATAAGATATTCAATATTCATCGAGACGATACGCAGCACATGCTGCGATCAGCTATCAGCGCGCTATTTTAGCGTGGCGCAAAGCGCGGATCTGTGCTGTCCACCTCGGGTTCTGGCTGGGTCTCGGCGTCCACAAAACGCGGGTCGATGTACTCTGGCTCAGCGGCGGCCTGCTGGATGCTGCGCACATGCGCCATGATGGCCTGAATGAGTGGCTCGCAGCCCTCCCGGGTGAGCGCTGAGATTTGGAACACAGGCAGCGAATCAGCGGCTTTGATCTTGAGCGCCATGCGGTAACGTTTGACAAAGTCTTTGACCTTGGCTTCGCGCTCTTCCATCGGCACCATATCGAGCTTATTGAGCACCAGCCAGCGCGGCTTGGTGTACAGGTTGTCGTCGTATTTTTTCAGCTCGCCCACAATCGCTTTGGCCTGCTTGACCGGGCCTACCGCCTCGTCAAACGGTGCGAAGTCGATCATGTGCAGCAAAATGCGGGTGCGCTGCAGATGACGCAAAAACTGGTGACCCAAGCCTGCGCCTTCGCTGGCACCTTCGATCAAGCCGGGCACATCCGCCACCACAAAGCTCTGCTCGGGGCCTACACGTACCACGCCCAGGTTAGGGTGTAGCGTGGTGAAGGGATAGTCTGCAATCTTGGGGCGCGCATTGGAGATAGCCGAAATCAGGGTCGATTTACCTGCATTGGGCATGCCCAGCAAGCCGACATCGGCCAGCACTTTGAGTTCGAGCTTGAGTTCTTTGCGGTCACCAGGGTAGCCCATCGTCTTTTGGCGTGGGGCGCGGTTGATCGCGCTTTTAAAGCGCAGGTTGCCAAAGCCGCCGTCGCCACCTTTGGCAATCATGATTTTCTCGCCAGGCACCAACAGCTCAAACAGCACGTCGCCGGTTTCGGCGTCGGTGATGATGGTGCCCACCGGCATTTTGAGTGTCACGTCGTCGCCCATGGCGCCAAACATATCACTGCCCATGCCGTGCTCACCGCGCTTGGCCTCATGGCGGCGCGAGAAGCGAAAATCGACCAAAGTGTTCAACGCTATGTCGGCCACAGCCCACACATGCCCGCCCCGGCCGCCGTCGCCGCCGTTAGGGCCGCCAAACTCTTTGTACTTTTCATGGCGAAACGAGACGCAGCCGTTTCCCCCATCGCCAGCGGCAATGTCGATATAGGCTTCATCAACGAATTTCATGGTGTGAGTTTACTCAAAAAGAAATAGCAAAGCCCCGCAAGCGGGGCTTTGCTTGAAGGCAAACGCCTCGCGGGCAGATTACGCTGCTGCGGACACGTTCACAGTGTGCTTGTTAAGCGCACCTTTTTGGCCAAACGACACATTGCCGTCCACCAAAGCAAACAAAGTGTGGTCTTTGCCCATACCCACGTTAATACCCGCATGGAACTTAGTTCCACGTTGGCGAACGATGATCGCGCCAGCGGTAATGAGTTCACCACCAAAAGCTTTTACACCGAGCATCTTGGGGTTTGAATCCCGGCCATTTCGCGTAGAGCCGCCGCCTTTTTTCTGTGCCATGATTAAGCTCCGAAAAATTATTTCAACAAATTATTTTTTTACGCCGCCGACGAGCTCGTCGCACAGCTTCTTGAACTCGTCCATCTTGCCATCGCGCAACAAAGCGGCTTGCTCAGCCCACGATGCTGTGTTGGCCAAACTGAAACGACCACCGGATGCTTTGAGCATCGCGGTTATGTCGTCAGCTTTAGCGGTTGCCAATGCTGCAAAGGTGGTGATGCCGTTGTCAGCCAACACTTTTGCAATCTTGGGACCAATGCCTTCGATGATTTCGATATTGTCTTTGCCACCTTTGGTAGCTGGGACGAGCGATTTTGGCGCTGCAATGACTGCAGCAGCATCGGCTTTGAAAACGCCGCCTTTGCCGTCAGCGATTTCCGCAATGAACAGCTCGGTGAAGTTTTGGCGATGGCCTTGGCGTTTTTGGTAGTGCTTACGGCGGCGCATTTTGAAAATGCGGACCTTATCACCACGTCCATGGGCCACAATGGTGGCTTTGATAGCTGCGCCTGGAACCAAGGGTGCGCCAATCAATAAATCAGCGCCGTTACCGACTGCTAAAATTTGATCTAACACAATTTCTTGGCCTACGTCCGCAGCGATCTGTTCTACTTTAAATTTTTGGCCAGCAGCAACTTTATATTGTTTGCCACCGGTTTTTACGACCGCGTACATAAGAACCTCTTAAGAATATGTCTAAATGAGTGTCTGCAGACGGATTTCTGCAGAGCCTTAAATTATAGCATGGTTAGTGGTCGCTGACAAATCGACCTTGCTCGGCACCATGCCCTGAAGCGTTGAAGTACTCAAACCCTTGGGCGCTTCCTATAATCACTTTACTTTATTGACTGCTACCTGAGCACCACATCTTGTCAGCCACCTCCAGCACCACCGCCACCGCCTTGCAACTTGTTGCCCACGATATGGCCGAGGTCGACACAGTGATCGCCAACCGCCTGGACTCTGGCGTACCTCTGGTCGGCCAGGTGGCTCGCTATATTATCTCTGCTGGTGGCAAACGCCTGCGCCCGGCTTTGCTGCTCATGATGTGTGGTGCTTTAGAATGTCAAAGTAAGCAGCGCTTTAACTTGGCTGCCGTAGTCGAATTCATCCACACGGCCACCTTGCTGCATGACGATGTAGTGGACGAGTCCACCCTTCGGCGGGGCCGCGCTACAGCCAACGACGTATTTGGCAACCCATCCAGCGTATTGGTGGGCGACTTCCTCTACTCGCGCGCCTTTCAAATGATGGTCGACAGCGGTCAAATGCGGGTCATGGAGATTTTGTCTGAGGCAACCAATGTGATTGCCGAGGGCGAAGTGTTGCAACTCATGAACATGCACGACGCTTCGCTTGATGAAGCCGCTTATCTCAAAGTGATCCGCTCCAAAACCGCCAAGCTGTTCGAGGCCAGCGCCAGGTTGGCGGCTGTGCTGGCGGACTCTGACAAGGCCACAGAAGAGGCTTGCGCCACCTACGGCCAAGCATTGGGCACAGCATTTCAAGTGATTGATGATGTGCTCGACTACGATGGTGATGCAGCAGAAATGGGCAAAAATCTGGGCGATGATCTGCGTGAGGGTAAGTCCACACTACCGCTGATTATCGCAATGCAGCGCGCTGCTCCAGCCGATGCGCAGCTAATTAGGAATGCGATTGAGTCCGGCGGTATAGAGCATTTAGAGCGCGTGGTGGAGATTGTGCGCAGCACCGGTAGCCTAGACGCCACCCGACTAGCGGCTGGCTTAGAAGCCCAACGCGCGATGGATGCTTTAGCGTTGCTACCAAACAACCCTTACAAGCTGGCTTTGCTGGGGCTGGGTGCCCAGCTGTTAGAGCGCAGGGTGTAAGTCAGAACTTCCGCTATAGGCCCAAAACGCCCTGAGGAATGCATAAAAGCGACACATCAGTGGCAATAAACCCTCAAAAAGCCCATTCCAGCCACTGCACAAGAGTTTACACAGCCGCACGTATCAGCGATGATGCTGGTCTGTTGTATGCTAGACACTATCTTTACTTAATGTTTAACTTCACCGCTTTTGCATGGCCGCAGTAGATACCCCCACCAGTCTTAACACCACGGGCGCTTTGCCTGGGTTGGGCCGTGCGCTGGTCATGGCAGGCAAGTTAGGCCAAAAAGCCGCTGAAGATATTTATAAAAAGTCCCAATCCAGCCGAACCAGCTTTATCGCTGAGCTCACCGGCTCTGGCACAGTATCCGCGTCTGATTTGGCGCATACCATGTCGGTTGCTTTTGCCGCACCGCTGTTGGACCTTGACGCCATTGATGTGCTGCGGCTACCGAAGGGCCTGCTTGACCCCAAAATTTGCCAAAGTTTGCGTGTTGTAGTTTTAAGCAAGCGTAATAACCGCCTGATCGTCGCTACAGCCGACCCCTCCGACCAAGTGGGCGCTGAGAAGATTAAGTTTTCGACCCAAATGGGTACCGATTGGGTAATCGCTGAATACGACAAACTGTCCAAGCTGGTCGACACCACGTCCACCAGCGTCAGCGAGTCAATGGACAGTATTGTCAGCGGCGACTTCGAGTTCGATGAGTCCACTATGGAGATGGCCAGCGAAGATGAGTCTGACACTGGCAGCACCGACGTTGAAGACGCTCCTGTTGTTAAGTTTTTGCAGAAAATGCTGATAGACGCTTTCAACATGCGAGCGTCAGACTTGCATTTTGAGCCTTATGAGCACACCTACCGCGTGCGCTTTCGGGTGGACGGCGAGCTGCGCGAGATTGCGTCACCTCCGGTAGTGATCAAAGAAAAGCTCGCTTCGCGTATCAAAGTGATCTCCAAGCTCGACATCTCCGAGAAGCGGGTGCCGCAAGATGGCCGTATGAAGATGAAAATGGGTGCGAACAAAGTCATTGATTTTCGTGTCAGTACGCTGCCCACGATGTTTGGCGAGAAGATCGTGATCCGTATTTTGGATCCGTCTAGTGCCAAACTGGGTATCGATGCACTAGGCTACGAAGCGGTAGAAAAAGAACGCTTACTCAAAGCAGTAGAGCGGCCTTATGGCATGGTGCTGGTCACCGGGCCTACGGGCTCTGGCAAGACTGTATCGCTCTACACCTGTTTAAACATCTTGAACAAGCCGGGTGTGAACATTTCCACCGCAGAAGATCCGTGTGAAATTAACTTGCCTGGCGTGAACCAGGTCAACGTGAACGACAAAGCAGGTCTGACTTTTTCGGTGGCTCTCAAATCGTTTTTGCGTCAAGATCCTGACGTGATCATGGTGGGTGAGATTCGCGACTTAGAGACTGCTGATATTGCTATTAAGGCCGCGCAAACAGGCCACATGGTGCTCAGCACATTGCACACCAACGATGCGCCCACCACACTGACGCGCATGCGCAACATGGGCATAGCCCCATTTAACATTGCATCCAGCGTAATTTTGATTACTGCGCAGCGCCTAGCGCGCAGGCTATGTCCCAACTGCAAAAAACCCGCTGACATTCCCTACGAAAACCTGATTGAAGCAGGTTTCAGGGAAGAAGATGTGGATGGCAGCTGGGCACCGTATAAGCCCGTGGGTTGCTCCATGTGCAACAACGGCTACAAAGGCCGAGTGGGCATCTACCAAGTGATGCCTATTAGCGAGGATATTCAGCGCCTCATTTTGGCTGACGCCAGTGCACTGGACATTGCCAAGCAATCCGAGATCGAGGGCGTGCGCAGCCTGCGCCAGTCTGGCCTGAGCAAGGTCAGACTGGGCATGACAGCGCTGGAAGAAGTTTTGGCTGTGACCAACGTTTAATCCATGGCAAGCTTTTACACTTTGTACATTACTTACAACATCAAGCGGGGGCAACATGGCAACAACTAAAGTCGAAGCCAAGGATTTTGTCTTCGAATGGGAAGGCAAGGATCGCGCGGGCAAGGTCGTTCGAGGTGAATTGCGTGCGTTGGGTGAAGCCCAAGTGCAAGCTGCATTGCGCCGCCAAGGTGTTTTGACCACCAAAATCAAAAAACGTCGCATGCGCTCGGGTCAAAAAATTAGACCCAAAGATATCGCTATTTTCACGCGCCAGTTGGCCACCATGATGAAAGCAGGCGTTCCGCTGCTGCAGTCTTTCGACATTGTGGGCCGCGGTAATGCTAACGCCAGTGTCACCAAACTGCTCAACGATGTGCGGCTGGATGTCGAAACGGGTACGTCTTTATCGTCTGCGTTTCGTAAATTCCCGATGTATTTCGACAATCTCTACTGCAACTTGGTTGAAGCGGGTGAAGCGGCAGGTATTTTGGAAGCCTTGTTAGACCGTTTGGCGGTCTACATGGAAAAGACCGAAGCCATCAAATCCAAAATTAAGTCCGCATTGATGTATCCCGCCTCCGTGATCGTAGTCGCGTTTGTGGTGGTGGTCGTAATCATGCTTTTTGTGATTCCCGCGTTTAAGCAAGTGTTCAGCTCGTTTGGTGCTGATTTGCCAGCACCTACATTGTTTGTCATCGCAATGAGCGAATTTTTTGTGCAATGGTGGTGGCTGGTATTTGGCATTATGGGTTTTGGTGGCTACTTTTTCATGCAGGCCTGGAAACGCAACGAGAAAGTCCAAAAATTCATGGACCGCGCCTTGCTCAAAATGCCCGTTTTTGGATCTTTGATCGAAAAATCGTGTATCGCGCGTTGGACGCGCACCTTGGCAACCATGTTTGCGGCTGGCGTGCCATTGGTAGAAGCGCTTGACTCTGTGGGCGGCGCGTCAGGCAACTCTAAATATGCTGATGCCACGGTCAAAATTCAGCAAGAAGTTTCTACCGGGACATCGCTCACTTCAGCCATGACCAATGCGAACTTATTCCCATCCATGGTCATTCAAATGACGGCCATCGGCGAAGAATCTGGCTCGATAGACCATATGCTGGGCAAGGCGGCTGACTTCTATGAAGCTGAGGTTGACGATATGGTCGCTGGCTTGTCTAGTCTGATGGAGCCTATCATCATCGTATTTTTAGGCACCATCATCGGTGGCATTGTGGTGGCAATGTACCTGCCCATCTTCAAACTCGGTCAGGTCGTGTAATGCTGGGAGTTTGGTGGGCGGATGCCGCCTTGATAGGGCTGCTTGGGCTACTAATTGGCAGTTTTCTCAACGTCGTCGTTCACCGGCTGCCCAAAATGCTCGAAGCACAATGGGCCGCTGAATGCGCTGAACTGACTGACCAAGCCCCGCCTGCACAAGAAAAACTCAATCTGCTCGTGCCGCGTTCGCGCTGCCCTGCTTGCGGACACGAAATCCGTTGGTATGAGAACATTCCAATTGTGAGCTATATGGCATTGCGCGGCAAGTGCTCCGCTTGCAAAGCTAACATCAGCCTACGCTATCCTACTGTCGAGCTGATCACTGGGGCTTTGTTTTTCTTTTGCGCCTACCGTTTTGGCTGGACATGGACTACGGCTATTTGGTGTGCTTTTTGCGCTGCCATTGTCGCCCTGACATGCATCGACTGGGATACTACTTTGCTCCCCGACGATATTACTTTGCCACTGCTTTGGCTAGGTTTGATCGTTGCAGCCCTTCGCTGGAATCCTCTGACGAACGTGCCAGATGCCTTGTGGGGCGCTGTGGCAGGTTATCTGTCTTTGTGGAGTGTCTATTGGATTTTTAAACTGGTCACTGGCAAAGAAGGTATGGGCTATGGCGACTTCAAACTGTTTGCTGCACTTGGGGCTTGGTTTGGATGGCAGGCATTGGTGCCAATCATTTTGATGTCTTCAGTGATTGGCGCTATCGTGGGTATTACTATGAAAATATCCAGCGGCTTACGAGAAGGCGGCTATATTCCTTTCGGCCCTTTCCTAGCTGGCGCAGGCTTAACTGCGCTCATTTTTGGTCCGCAAACTATTTTGCGAACCATCGGGCTTTAAGCAGCAGTGCGCCATGGCGACTCAGCTGGGTCTCACAGGCGGTATTGGCAGTGGCAAAAGCACAGTTGCAGCCTTGTTTGCTGAGTGCGGCGCAAGCATCATCGACGCAGACGCCATCTCACGCCAATCTACCGCGACTGGCGGTAGCGCCATAAAGGCTATTGAACGCACCTTTGGTGCTGCCATGCTGGCGTCCGATGGCAGCCTTGACCGGGATGCCATGCGCGCCCTGATTTTCAGCCAACCTGTAGCCAAAGCCCAGCTCGAGGCGATCATCCATCCACTGGTCGGCCAAGCTATCGCTACGCAGCAGCAGGCGGCTGTCCAAGCGGGTAGCCGTCTGGTTGTAATTGATATTCCGCTGCTGGTGGAATCGGAACAATGGCGTCTAAAACTCGATGCTGTTCTAGTGGTTGATTGCTCTGTAGAAACGCAAATTCAGCGGGTCATGCAGCGCAGCCAGTGGACACGCGCACAGGTAGAGCAAGTGATCGCGGCGCAAGCCAGCAGGCAGCAGCGTTTGGCAGCGGCAGATGCCGTGATTTGTAACGACGGTATAGACCTCGCAACACTTAAGCTGCAAGTGCGCGAAACTGCCGTGCGCTTCGGGCTATGATTGCGCCCTAGAAAGACAAGCCCTGTGATTGTTTACGAATACCCCTTTAACGAACGCTCTCGTACCTATTTGCGCCTCGAACACTTGTTTGAGCGTATGGGCATATTGCTGTCCCGCGAGAGCGCGCTCGACCACCACTACGCCTTTGCCACGATTTTTGAAATTATCGAGGTAGGTGCCCGATCTGACCTGAAGTCTGAAATTCTCAAAGACTTAGAAAAGCACAAACAGCTTTTTAACAGCTATCGCGGCAACCCCGCCATTGCAGAGGACGCGCTCAATGAAGTGGTGGGCCAGATTGAAGAGGCCTACGCGGGCCTGAACGGGCAGCCCGGCAAAGCAGGCATTGCACTCAACGACAACGAATGGGTGGTCAGCGTACGCAGCCGCATCGGCATACCGGCTGGCACTTGCGAGTTTGACCTGCCTGCTTACTACCACTGGCAGCACCACAGCGCTGACAAACGCCGCACCGACCTCTCTCGCTGGGCCTCCACACTATGGCCACTAGCGCAGGGCGTGAATTTACTTCTCAAACTAATGCGTGACACGGGTTCCCCGCAAAAGGTGATGGCAACCCACGGGCAATACCAGCAAACCCTGCCGCAAGGCCGCAGCTTTCAGCTCATGCGCCTGCGTATCAACCCCGATCTGGGCCTGATTCCAGAAATCAGTGGCAATCGGCTCATGGTGTCCGTGCGGCTGCTGCGCGAGGCAGGCGACGATAAGCTGCCTGTGCCTTGCGCCGAAGAAGTCGGCTTTGAAGTGACTTTATGCGCCTAAAAGGACGCCGTGATGAGCCTGCCCACGCCAGAAGACAAGAGTAAACCCAAGTCGCCTGTCGTCGCCTGTCCCACCTGCAAGGGCGATAGCGTGTTTGCAGCCAGCAACGCTTGGCGGCCTTTTTGTAGCGAACGTTGTAAAGACCTCGACTTCGGCGCTTGGGCCAGCGAGTCGTTTCGCGTACCCACCTCTGCCCCACCGCCGGACGAATTGTTTGGCGACGCCAAGCTCGAGTACCCGCATTAAGCAGGCCTGTGCTTGCAAGATGGAGCACTGGGCATATGCCCCAAGTCATTTCTGGAAGAAAAATAGGCGGTTTTCCGACGTGGATATTGAATAGTTAGCTATATATTTAATAGCATTTTATTCAAATCCTCTGCACCCCTACACCCGATGCAGGTCGCTACCTGTCACTCCAGAGGTATGGCCACAGACGTAAAAAAACCGCTCAATTGAGCGGTTTTTTATAAATGGGCTCAATTACTTGAGTTTCACTTCTTTGTATTCCACGTGCTTGCGAGCTTTTGGATCAAACTTGCTGATCAGCATCTTCTCGGGCATGGTTTTTTTGTTCTTGGTTGTGGTGTAGAAATGGCCGGTTCCCGCAGTGGATTCCAGCTTGATTTTTTCGCGTCCGCCTTTTGCCATGGTGGTTCTCCTTAAGCTTGGCCGCGTGCGCGCATGTCAGCGAGCACAGCATCGATACCGTTTTTGTCGATCAAACGCAAAGCTGCGCTGGTCACGCGCAGGCGCACCCAACGGTTTTCGGTTTCGACGAAGAAACGGCGGTATTGCAGGTTAGGTAGAAACCGGCGCTTGGTTTTGTTGTTTGCGTGGGACACATTATTGCCCACCATGGGTTTTTTACCCGTTACGTCACAGACGCGTGCCATTTGAAGCACTCCTTCAGATATCAAATTAACGGCTCTTGCCGCACCTCGCTCTATGGGTGACTTTAAAAGAAAAGGCACCGATCAGCGGTCTATGTGTCCCACTTTCATGAGGCACTGCCAAATTTATGACAGCCTATGATTATAACCCGCTAGAGTCCTATTACTTGGGTAAAGCGCGTAGACCAATGCCCAAACTACGCTTTCGGGCAGTTTTAGGCTGCGTTTTGCTCTAAAAACCGCTGGGCATCGAGCGCAGCCATGCAGCCCGTGCCTGCGCTGGTAATGGCCTGGCGGTAGACATGGTCTTGCACATCGCCAGCCGCAAACACACCCGGCACGCTGGTCATAGTGGCCATCCCCTTGAGGCCTGATTGGGTCACTATGTAGCCGTCTTGCATCTCTAGCTGGCCTTTGAAGATGTCCGTGTTAGGCGAATGACCAATGGCAATAAAGCAGCCTTTGAGGGTCAGATCCTCAGTGGTGCCGTCCGTAGTGCTTTTCAGGCGCACGCCCGTCACGCCCGAGGCGTCGCCCAGTACTTCGTCTAGTGTGTTGAAGGTTTTGAGCACAATCTTGCCTTCTTTAACCCGCTCCATCACTTTGTCGACCAAAATCGGCTCGGCTTTGAATTTGTCGCGGCGGTGCACCAAATACACCTTGCTGGCAATATTGCTCAGGTACAGCGCCTCTTCCACTGCCGTATTGCCGCCACCCACCACGCAGCAGATCTCGCCTCGGTAAAAAAATCCGTCACACGTAGCGCAGCCACTCACGCCGCGGCCCATAAATGCCGTCTCCGACGGCAAACCAAGATATTTAGCCGATGCGCCAGTGGCCAAAATCAGCGCATCACAGGTGTAGATACCTGAATCGCCCGTCAGCTTGAAGGGGCGCTTGGAGAAATCAACCTTGTTAATGTGGTCAAAAATAATCTGGGTTTTAAAACGCTCTGCGTGCTCTAAAAAACGCTGCATCAGCTCCGGGCCTTGAACACCATGCACATCTGCGGGCCAATTGTCCACCTCAGTGGTGGTCATCAACTGGCCGCCTTGGGCGATGCCTGTGATGAGCACAGGGTTCAAGTTGGCGCGGGCGGCGTACACTGCAGCGGTGTAGCCCGCAGGGCCTGAGCCCAAAATAAGTACCTTGGCATGGGTCATAGAAAAAACCTGTAACGGATTTTGTAGCTAAATTGCCACAATTAGAGTAGAGTTTGGCTTAGGGGTCGCACAATCAAGAGCTGATACAACGTAAGTGCTTGAATTTCTTTATCTTACGTGACATTGTGCGCAGCTAGTTTGCAAGACAATGATTTTAATGCGTCGCAGTAAAAACTATTTTGAGGGTCAAGAATGTCCATGTTATCTAACTTAGAGCTGATTCGCCGGGTGCCGTTGTTTTCGATGCTCACCCCGACCCAAGCCGAATCGGTAGCTGATGCGGTGATCAAACGACGTTTTAAGCGCGGCGAGCTGATCGTAGAGCAAGGCAAAAAGTCTAACGCCCTGTTTATCATCTTGACTGGCCGCGCCCGCGTGCTCACCACTGACACGCGCGGCCGTGAGGTAATTTTGGCAAATTTAGCCCCCGGCGACTATATTGGCGAGATGAGCTTGATCGACAATGAGCCCCACTCAGCCAGCGTACGCGCAGAGGTGCAAACCGATGTGCTGATGCTGGGCCGTGTCGAGTTTGCCCGCTGCCTGCCCGAGAACACCTCGATGGCCTACGCCGTGATGAAGGGCCTGGTGCAGCGCCTGCGCCACGCCGACCGCAAAATTGAATCGCTGGCGCTCATGGATGTGTATGGCCGCGTGGCCCGCGCGCTGATTGAGGCGTCTGAGCCTGATGCAGACGGCCAAGCTGTAATCCGCGACAAGGTATCGCGCCAAGATTTGGCCAAAATGGTCGGTGCATCGCGCGAGATGGTCAGCCGCGTGATGAAAGACCTCGAGGAGCGTGGCTACATCGAAACGCTGGAAAATAACTCGGTGCTCATCAAAGAGCGCTTGAGCAGCTTGGGCTAAGTCGCCCCAGCATGCGGCTGGTGGATAAAACAGCGCCGTAACAGGTGTTGCAGAGCCTCCGGCCACTGTGAGATAGGGTAAGCTTGGCTTAGCAATGACTTACTCTCTCGACACCCTCCATTCTTCTTCCTCCAAACAGCGCTCTTCCAAGGCGAACTCTAGCGCACCTGCGCGCTCGGCTGGACTAGCTTTTGCGCACGAAATTGGTTTGCTCATCGGTGCCTTGGCCTTGATTTTTTGGCTGCTTGCCTTGGTCAGCCACACCAGCGCCGATGCTGCGTGGTCGACGTCGGGCTCGGGGGCTTTTGCCACTGCGCGCAACTGGGGCGGACGGCTGGGCGCTTGGCTAGCGGATGCCAGCTACTATCTGCTGGGCTACTCAGTGTGGTGGTGCGTGTTGGCCTCTATCAAAGTGTGGGTCTCTTCGCTTGCCAGTTGGTTGCGGGGCCCACAAGCCGTCGATTTGCCAGCGCATGAGCTGACGGGTTACTCCAAATGGACGCATTGGTCGCCCAGAGCGCTGTTTTGGGTAGGCTTGGTCGTGTTGCTACTGGCCAGTTGCACGCTCGAATGGTCGCGCCTGTACCGCTTTGAGGCCCGATTGCCGGGCCACGCGGGTGGCGTGTTGGGCTATTTGGCCGGTGGCTTTACTGCTAAATGGCTCGGCTTCACAGGGTCAGCGTTGATCGGTATCGGCTTGGCGGTAGTGGGCGCGGCTTGGGCTTTTGGATTTTCGTGGGCGCGCTGGGCCGATGGTCTCGGCGCAGCTATCTACAGCCTATGGGAACAGCGCCGCGAGAAGCGTGAAGTGGCCCAAGATATTGCCATGGGCACGCAGGCTGCGCGTGAGCGCGAAGAGGTGGTCAACGTCGAGCGCGCCGAGATCGAAGAGCTGCACCCCGCCCCGCTCATCATGCCAGCCGCCGCGCCTCGCATGCAAGTAGAACCCACCTTGGTCGACATATTGGTCGATGTGCCGCAAAGCGCCCGCGTGGCCAAAGAGCGTCAAAAACCCCTATTTAGCGACATGCCCGACAGCAAACTGCCGCAGGTAGATTTGCTCGACGGCGCCCAGCTGCGTCAAGAAACCGTGGCGCCTGAGACGCTGGAGATGACCAGCCGGATGATTGAGAAAAAGCTCAAAGATTTCGGCGTTGAAGTGCGCGTGGTGGCTGCGCTGCCAGGCCCGGTAATTACCCGCTACGAAATCGAACCAGCCACGGGCGTTAAAGGCTCTCAGATCGTGGGCTTGGCGCGTGATTTGGCGCGCTCACTCTCGCTGGTCTCTATCCGTGTCGTAGAGACGATTCCTGGCAAAAACTACATGGCGCTCGAGCTGCCTAATGCCAAGCGCCAGTCCATCAAACTCAGCGAGATTTTAGGCTCGCAGGTGTACAACGAAGGCAAGTCGTTCCTCACCATGGGCTTGGGCAAAGACATCATGGGCGCCCCGGTGGTGGCCGACCTGGCCAAAATGCCCCATGTTTTGGTGGCGGGCACCACGGGTTCAGGCAAGTCTGTGGGTATCAACGCGATGATTCTGAGCTTGCTGTACAAAGCCGAAGCGCGCGATGTGCGGATGTTGATGATCGACCCCAAGATGCTGGAAATGTCGGTCTACGAAGGTATTCCGCACCTGCTAGCTCCCGTGGTGACCGACATGCGCCAAGCCGCGCATGGCCTGAACTGGTGTGTGATGGAGATGGAGCGCCGCTACAAGCTGATGAGCAAGATGGGTGTGCGCAACCTGGCTGGCTACAACGTGAAGATGGATGACGCCAAAGCGCGTGGTGAATTCATCTACAACCCCTTTTCACTCACGCCCGACTCGCCTGAGCCACTTGAGCGCCTGCCGCATATCGTGGTGGTGATCGACGAGCTGGCCGACCTGATGATGGTGGTGGGTAAAAAAATTGAAGAACTGATTGCCCGGCTGGCGCAAAAAGCCCGCGCTGCAGGCATTCACCTGATTTTGGCCACTCAGCGCCCCAGCGTGGATGTGATTACGGGCCTGATCAAGGCCAACATTCCCACCCGCATCGCCTTTCAGGTATCTAGCAAGATCGACAGCCGCACCATCCTCGACCAAATGGGTGCAGAAGCTCTCTTAGGCATGGGCGACATGCTGTACATGCCCAGCGGCACGGGCCTGCCTGTTCGCGTGCACGGTGCCTTTGTCAGCGACGAAGAGGTCCACCGCGTTGTAGCGTATCTCAAGGAACAAGGCGAACCTAACTACATTGAAGGCGTACTGGAAGGCGGCACAGTCGACGGCGAGGATGGTTTGTCACTGGACGGTGAAGGCGGCGGCGGGGAGAAAGACCCGATGTACGACCGCGCTGTAGACATTGTGCTGAAAAACCAAAAGGCTAGTATCTCCCTGGTACAGCGGCATTTGAGCATCGGCTACAACAAAGCCGCTAATTTGCTCGAGGCCATGGAAAAGGCGGGTCTGGTCACTGCCATGAACGGCCGTGGGCAGCGCGAGATTTTGGTTCAGGGCGGTAGAGACTAGCTTTTTCAGCGTATGAATGGCTTTGTTGCGTGAATTGGGTAAATCGCGTTAGCAATTGAAACTTATTTCTTCAACGGATGGCGGTGTATGAAACTCTTTTTTACTGCGTTTTTAATAGCTATTGCGTCCCTTTCTGCTGCGGCAAACGGCCTAGATAGTTTAGAAAAATTCCTCAAGTCGACCCAGTCAGGTCGGGCAGAGTTCAACCAAACGGTCACTTCGCCTGCGCGTGAAGGCCAAGCACCCAAGATCAAAACCTCCAGCGGAAATTTTGAGTTCGCGCGGCCCAACCGCTTTAAATTTGTCTACAAAAAACCGTTCGAGCAAACCTTGGTCGCAGATGGCCAAACTCTGTGGATGTACGACGTGGACTTGAACCAGGTCAGCGCCAACAAGCAGGCCAATGTCTTGGCCAGCACACCTGCTGCCATCATTGCATCTTCGGGAGATTTGAAGTCACTGGAGCAGCACTTCAGTCTCAAATCAGCGCCAGATGCGGACGGCAACAGCTGGGTGGTGGCGACACCCAAGGCCAAAGATGGCAGCCTGCAGAGCATTCGTGTGGGCTTTAAGATCAGCAGCGGCGAATTGGCCAGCCTGGACATTTTGGACACCTTTGGCCAGCGCTCGGTGCTTAAGTTTGCCAAAGTAGAGGTCAACCCTGCTTTGGCAGCAGACGCCTTTAACTTCAAGCCGCCTGCTGGCAGCGATGTGATCAAGCAGTAGATGTGTTAGTGGGCGGTAGATTGGTATGTTGCAGCGCTCATTACTATTTGAATACTATTAAATTAATAGCTAACTATCTAATATCCACGTCGGAAAAATGCCTATTTTTCTTCCAAAATCATTCAATTACATTTGTGCCGCCTCTGACCCATCACCTGACCAACTTTGTGCGCCATGGGCTGCTCGCAGTGCAGTTTTTTACCCGCATTCCCATCACGGGTGCGTTGGCTAACTGGGTCGGATTTAGCCCCGCCATGCTGCGCGCCAGCGCAGCGCACTTTGCCGGTGTGGGCTGGATCGTGGGCGGTTTGGCTGCCGGTGTGTATGCGCTGGTAGCGCAGGTCAGCAGCTCAGTGTTCGCGCCACTGGTGGCAGCTGGCCTGAGCACGGTGGCTACCGCCTTGCTAACAGGCGGGTTTCATGAAGACGGTTTAGCTGACGTGGCAGACGGCTTGGGCGGCAGCTACGACAAAGACCGCGCCCTAGAGATCATGAAAGACTCGCGCGTAGGCGCATTTGGCGCGATGGCGCTGTTACTGGCGCTGCTGTGCAAGGTGAGCTTGCTGGCGACCTTGGGTGCATCGCATTGGCTGCTCGCCTGCGGGGCTCTGCTGGCAGCGCATGTGGTCTCGCGCGCTTGCCCCATGGTGCTGGTGCGCTGGCTGCCCCATGTGGGCGATACTGCAACCTCCAAATCCAAGCCCCTGGCCGACCAGATTACCCACGGCGTGCTTTGGAGCAACTTGGCTTGGTGCGCCCTGCTCGTGCCACTTGTGGTGTTGACCCAATCTACCTCTGTGGTGCTGGTGGCTACAGGCTGCGCCTTGTTGGCACTGGCTTGGATGGCGCGCATGTTTGCGCGCCGTTTGCAGGGCTTTACAGGCGACTGCCTTGGTGCCACGCAGCAGGTCTGCGAAATCGCGTTTTACCTCGGCACGCTCATAGCAGTGGGGCGCTTGTAGCCGTGGCACTGATCTTGGTGCGGCATGCCAAACCGCTGATTGAAGCGGGCCTGTGCTATGGCGCGCTAGACGTAGCAGCTGACCCAGAAGCTAACGCTGCTGCAGCTGTGGCGCTGGCCCAAAGCCTAGCTGCTGGTAGCCGTGTGTACTTTTCGCCGCTTGCGCGCTGCGCGCAGTTCGCAAGCGCTTTGCAAGCCCTGCGTCCAGAGCTGCACTGCACCAGTGAGGTGGGTATTCGAGAAATGGACTTTGGCGCTTGGGAGGGCCAGCGCTGGGATGCGATTGACCCAGCAGAGCTCAGGGCTTGGACAGATGATTTTGCCCACTACCGATGCGGCGGCTCAGGGGAGAGCACATCACTGTTCACATGGCGGGTGTACCAAACACTACAAACGATTGGTCACAGTGCAGCCCCTGATTCACACGCCGTGTGGATCACCCACGCAGGCGTGATGCGCGCTACTGTGTGGCTGCACCAGCAGGGATTTCTGACTCAGCCTTACCGCCGTTCTTCTCAAGCATACGACCCAGCTCATTGGGGCGCGCTGTCCGCGGCCGACTGGCCGCAGGACGCGCTGGGTTTTGGCCAGCGATTGCAGCTGGAATGGACTGGCTCGCTATAGCCGCGCTGGGAGCAGCAGATGGCGGAACCACCACAGGAGGGGCCATTATTGGCGCTACGGCAGTGACTTGCGGCACCACCACGGGAATAGCGGTACCTACGATGGCAGTGGTCTGCTTAGGTAACTCTAACGTAGCACCCACGGGGGCATCTTTGTCACTGGCCAGATCCGCTTGGCGATTTTGCACAGACTGCACCACCACACCCTCAGTCACCTGCGCGCCCACACGGTAAGGTCGCGCGGGCTTGCCGTCCACGGCGATCAGCGCAATACTTTGGCGTTCGAATCGCCCCGTCACCACACCAGTAAGGACAAATCGCGAAGCATTGATACCGCCCATGGGTGCAGGTGCACTGCTGGCAGCAGGAGTGATACCGCCGCCCAAACCGCGCGCCAGCGCCAAGCTGTCCACAGCGGGGGGAGCATTCATCGACACGACCGCTGCGTTGGCAGGGGTGGCTGTACTTTGCACAAATTTCAAAACCCAATACACCACGCTGGCTGCCAAAAGCATCCAGAGTAAAAATGTAGCTATTCGTATCGCCCAGTTTTGTCGCATTTGCATATTATGATGGCTTTATGAACAAAGCTCACTTCTCCCCCAGCGCATTCACTATCGGTTTCAATCATTGCAAGCGCAGCGCGCAGCGAGGTTTTACTTTGATTGAACTCATGGTAGTTTTGGTCATCATAGGTGTACTGGCCGCGATCATCGTGCCTAACGTGTTAGACCGCGCAGACGATGCGCGGGGCACGGCTGCCAAAACCGATATTACCAACACCATGCAAGCTTTGAAGCTCTACAAACTCGACAATCAGCGGTTTCCTACCGCTGAGCAAGGTCTGCAGGCGCTAGTGGCCAAACCCACTGTGGGCATGATTCCGGGCAACTGGAAACCTTATTTAGAAAAGCTGCCCAACGACCCGTGGGGCCGCCCATACCAATACCTGAACCCCGGTATCAAAGGCGAAATCGATGTCATGTCTTTTGGTGCCGACGGCCAAGCGGGTGGCGAAGGCAAAAATGCAGACATTGGCAGCTGGTAAGTCCACATGCCTTTTCGCTAGGCTGCGCATGTGCTGCTCAGCAGCTGCAAGCGGTCAGTTTTGCACTTCATCGCAACGCCTGTGCACTCAGGACTCAGTCCGCAACCGTGGTTTTACTCTGCTGGAACTGCTGGTCGTTATCGCCATCATCGCGATAGCCACTGCGGGAGTGAGCTTGGCTTTGCGCGACAGCACCACTACAGCACTGGAGCGCGATGCACAGCGCTTAGCTGCTGTGCTAGAAGCAGGTCGCAGCCAATCGCGCACGACTGGTTTGGCACTGCGCTGGCAGCCTGCCACCGATGGGTTTGTGATGGCTGGCAGCAGCACTGCCAACAGCGACGCAGCACAAGCTTGGCTGACAACAGGCATCACAGCCCAAAGCCAAACCAAAACCCCTTATGTATTACTAGGCCCCGAGCCTATCATTGCGCCCCAGCGCATCAGGCTATTCTTGGATGGCCGCAGCATCGATATCGCCACCGAGGGGCTACAGCCGTTTCGCATTGAGACGAATGCCATATCAAGCACAGCGTCCAGCAACGCTGCGGTTTTTTGAGTATGCTCGCACACACTTCGCAGCGCGGGTTTACCCTGATTGAGATCATGGTGGCTCTGGCGGTTGTGTCGATCGCGCTGCTTGCGGGTTCGCAAGCTATCTCAGCACTGACCCGCGGCGCACAGCGCCAAAGCGACACGCTACTGGCCAACCTGTGCGCCGAAAACGAGCTCACCAAAATCCGGCTGTCCAAACAATTTCCCAGCGTGGGCGACAGCACCGCTAACTGTGACCAGGCTGGCAAGCAATTTAACCTGCGCCTTGAAGTGCGGGCCACGCCTAACCCTAGTTTTCGCAAAGTAGACGCTCTCGTACTCGACCAGACCACGCCAATCCTGAATATCTCCACGATTGTGGGTCGGTATTAATGATGCAAGCTCCGCCATATTCCACCGCCATGCGCCGTGCGCGCGGTTTCACTCTGGTTGAGTTGCTAGTAGCTTTGTTTGTTATGTCACTGCTGGCCTTGATGAGCTGGCGCGGTATCGACAGCATGGCCCGCGCCCAAGAGGTGAGCCGTGAGCGCGCCGACCACGTGGCCACGATGCAAACCGTCTTGGCCCAGTGGCAAACCGATCTGGACCAGATGTTGCAAACCGGCCAAACCAGCGCCATCGACTACGACGGCCGCGTATTGCGGATCACGCGCCGCTATGGAGCGACCGAGATGCGCGTCGTAGGTTGGGCACGGCGTGACGTGGACGGCAAATCACGTTGGCTGCGCTGGCAGTCTGAGGCGCTGGGTAACCGCACAGAACTAACCGCCGCTTGGGCGCAGGCCGCGCTGTGGGGCCAAAACCCGGGCGAGGCTGAACGTAAGCGCGAGGTTATCACAGCAGATATCGACGATTGGCAGATTTTTTATTTTCGCGCAGGCAGTTGGACTAACCCTCAGTCCAGTGCAGGCACCGTGGGCGCGCTTGGCACACCCTTGCAAGGCGGCAGTGTTGCAATTACACCACCTCCCGACGGTGTCCGATTGATACTCAATCTCTCCTCCGGGCAAGCATTAGCAGGTCAACTCACGCGCGACTGGGTACGCCCCAGCGGAAGCTCATGATGCTGCATCATTCCACTCTAAGCCCACATGCCAAGCGGGCTAAGCTGCAGTCTAGCGACCGTATGCTGCGCCGCCAACGTGGAGCCGCCTTGCTCGCAGCCATGCTGACCGTGACTTTGGTCGCCAGTTTTGCTGCTGCGGCCGCTTGGCAGCAGTGGCGCGCTGTAGAAATCGAAACCGCTGAGCGCTCTCGTGTGCAAGCGGGCTGGATTTTGGTGGGTGCGCTTGACTGGGCACGCCTGATTTTGCGCGAGGACGCCAATTCAGGCGGCGCCGACCATTTGGCTGAGCCTTGGTCCGTGCCGTTGCAAGAGGCTCGGTTGTCTAGCTTTTTGGCAGCTGACAAAAACAACACTGCTTTATCGCCCGCAGAGAACGATGTAGAGCTATTTCTATCGGGTCAAATCGTCGATATGCAGGCACGCCTGAACGTGACGAACTTGGTCGAAAACGGCAAGGTCTCAGAGCCTGCGCTGGCCAGCTTTATCAAGCTTTTTGCCCTCCTGGACCTTGAGCAGCGCGAACTGTTTCGCTTGATTGAAGGCCTCAGTGCGGCCAGCAGCAACGACACCAGCGTCACTGCCAGCTCTAACAATCGTTTTGTTCCTCTGATGCCAAAGCGCTTAGAGCAGTTGGTATGGCTAGATTTACCCCAAGCGACGCTGGACAAGCTTACGCCATTCATCACCCTTTTGCCCACCCGCACACCCGTCAACCTCAATACAGCCCCAGCAGAGGTGCTGTATGCCAGCCTGGCCGACTTAGAGCTTGACGGTGCCCGCCGCTTAGTGACCCAGCGCTCAGCCAAACACTACGGCAACATTGGCGATGCAAGCCAGCTCTTTCCAGCCATCGCCAATCAATTTAACAGCGGTGAACACAGTATTTCGAGCCGTTATTTCGAGATAAGAGGGCGCTTAAGGCTAGAAAACACCCTTGTTCAGGAGCGCTCACTGGTTCAACGCGACGGTTTAGACGTGAAAACCCTGTGGCGTGAACGCGCCACACTCCCACCGTTTGAAGCCCAAGCCTCTCTACAATGATGTTTAGAACCTTATGAGCACCTTGATTGTCACCTTGAACCCACCCGCCCAGTCCAGCCTTGAGCTAGATTGGTGCTTGGCGAGTAACTCACACACCGTGACCCGCCACGGCAGCGCGACCGCCGCCCTCCTGCCGCGTGCAGACGATACCGTGCTGCTGCTGCCTCACGCTGCCGTCTCTTGGCATCTGGCCAATCTGCCGAAACTAGCGCGCTCATTATCTGGCTCCAAAATGCGCGCTGTCCTGGATGGTTTGGTAGAAGAGCAACTGTTAGACGACACTTCTGATCTCCATATTGCTTTATTTCGCCACGCGTCCAGCAGCGCAAATGCAGTCAATGCGGTATGGCTGGCGGTATGCAACAAAGCTTGGCTGACAGCGCAAATTCAGCAAATTCAAAGTGCTGGTCACCACTTAAGCCGTATTGCAGCGCAAAGCTATCCTCTGGCAACCCTGCCTGAGAGCGAAGACGAAGACGATGTCGCTGCTATGCGTGTGCATGTGGGAGGCAGGTTTGAGACCGCAATGCTCACGCTCACCGACTCAGCTGGGGTTTTGAGCGTACCGCTGGCGCATGCCAGAGTAGTGTGGCCCCAACTGGCTGAATCTGAACTGCATGTTACCGCTGAGCCTGCGGTCGCCGCTGCCGCAGAAGCCCTGCTGGGCTGCAAAGTGGCTATTGTGCAGAGCGCGCAGCTTGCCCTGCAGGCCACACTTGACGCTCGCAGCATGGGCTTAGATTTAGCCCAAGGCGACATGGCTGTGGCAGGCAGTGGACGCTGGATCCAAAAGGCCAGCGCTGCAGCCCGCGATCTATTATCAGCCCCCGCTTGGCGCACTGCGCGCTGGGGCGCAGCCCTACTGATACTAGCCAACTTGGTGGGCCTGAATGCATGGGCATGGAAAGAGCGCACCTCTCTTGACGCTAAGCGCAGTCAGACCACCCAAATCCTCACACAAACATTTCCGCAAATTAAAGTAATAGTGGACGCCCCGCTGCAGATGGGGCGCGAGCTGGCCAGCTTGCGCCAAGCCAGCGGAGGCTTGGGTGGCCGCGATATGGAGAACTTGTTTGCGCGCTTTGCTGCCTTGGCACCCGCTTCTACACCTTCGGCTATTGAATTTGGTGCGGGTGAGCTATTCCTCAAAGGCACTGGCTTGTCTTCTGCACAATTGGCGCAAATGCAGCCTCAATTGCGCAGTGCCGGTTTGTCGGTGCGCAGCGAAGGTGAACGTCTGATCGTCACAGAAGCACCGACAGTGCGCACAGGAGATGCGCCATGAACGCAATAAATGCAATGAAAATATGGTGGGCCACCCTAGGAGCGCGTGAACAGCGCTGGGTGGTCATGGCCGTTGCCGTAGTGGGTGTTACGCTGTTATGGCTGATCGCTATTGCACCTGCCGTACAGATTTTGCGCAAAGCCTCGGCTCAGCATGCTGCCGCCGACCTGCAGCTGGAGGCTATGCGCACTCAGGCCAAGCAAGCCACCTCTTTGCGCGAGCAACGTGCACTGGGCTACGAAGAGTCTCTGCGCAATCTAGAAAACTCTGTAAAACAAACCTTAGGCAGCGCTGCCATCCTGACTGTGAACGACACCCGCGCAAGCATCACGCTCAAGGGTGCCAATGCCGATGCGTTGGCCACTTGGCTTAGCCAGGCCCGCATCAACGCCCGTGCTGTACCCATTGAAGCGCGCTTGCAGCGCAGTGCAAATGCGAGCACATCAGCCAGCACAGCCACGGCTAGTTGGGATGGCACGATGGTGCTGAACTTACCACCGCGCTAAAACTACCTACACACCTGCTCTCTACCCTTATGGCACGCGACTACACAGCTTTTGAATCGAGCACATTGCGCACTCGCAGACTTGCACGCAGTCGCCGTGACGCGCCCGTGTACGGCAATAAGCGCTGGGCCAGCCTTGGTGCAGCGATCGGATTGGTGGGTGGACTGACCATCTTTGCTCCCGCTGCTTGGTTGGCCTCAGGTGTCGCGCATGCCAGTCAGGGTCAAGTGCTGTTAACCGATGCGCGCGGAACGCTGTGGAATGGATCGGCGCGTTTAGTGCTCACAGGCGGTAACCAGTCCACGGATGCTACCGCCCTTCCCGAGCGCCTCGAATGGAAACTGTGGCCTGCACTGTCGGGGCTTCGCGGCTCAGTACAGCCCACTTGCTGCAGCACACAGCCTGCACTGATCAGCGCTAGTCCAAATTGGGGCGGCGGTTTACTACGGATAACTGCACTGCAAATGAGCCTGCCCGCTGAACTTCTCGCAGGGCTAGGCACGCCATGGAACACCCTCAGCCCGCAAGGCCAGCTCACCTTAGCCAGCCAAGAAATGCGCGTTGATTGGGTCGATGGCCGTGCCCAGCTCAATGGCAGCGCAACCATCGACATCACCAATGCCTCATCGCGCTTATCGACTTTGCACCCATTGGGTGATTACAGGCTCAGTCTTACAGGCGGTGCCACGCCCAGCATACAACTGCAAACCCTGCAAGGTGCATTGCAATTGTCCGGTTCTGGGCAGTGGGTGGGCACACGCATGCGCTTCACAGGCGAAGCCAGTGCAACGCCCGAGCGCGAAGCTGTGCTGGCCAACTTACTCAATATCATTGGCCGCCGCCAGGGCGCCAAGTCACTCATTTCACTAGGGTAGCTATGACTATATCCACTTTAACTATGCGATGGGATCGCACTGCGATCTCATTAGCCATCTGTACTTTTTTGTATGCTGCACCTGCATTATTCGGTTTGCAGTCTGCTGGTTTTGCAACCGCCCAAACGCCTGCTCCAGCCGCCACGCCTGCGACATCTGGCACCAGCAGTATTAGCCGCAGCTCTGAAGGTGTGACACTCAACTTTGTGAATGCCGAAATCGCAGAAGTAGCGCGCACTATGGGCGTGATGACCAATCGCTCCATTGTGGTTGATCCGCGTGTCAAGGGCACTATGAACTTGAGCAGTGATAAGCCGTTAACCACAGCGGCTGCACTTAATCAGTTCATGGTGGCCATACGTCTGCAAGGTTTTACCATCGTGGAATCCTCAGGTATCTTCAAGGTGGTTCCAGAAGCTGACGCAAAACTGCAAGGTGGCTCTGTTAGCACCAGCCAACCAAAGGTCAATGGCAACCAAATTGCCACCCAGATTTTCAGACTCAATTACGAAACCGCGAACAATTTGGTTCCCGTACTGCGCCCACTGATTAGCCCCAACAACACCATCAACGTCAACCCCGGCAACAATTCACTGATCATCACCGACTATGCCGACAACTTGCAGCGTATGGCGCGCATCATTGCCGCCTTGGATGTATCTAGCGCTTCAGATGTTGAGATTATTTCCCTTAAGCATGCAGTAGCTGTTGATTTGGTGCCGCTGGTGATACGTTTAAGCGAGGGTGGCAGCGCAGCGGGTGCCGGCCCAGCAGACTCAACTTACAAGACCACCGTGCTGGCTGATTCACGCGCCAACACGATCATCGTGCGCGCAGCCAATCCAGCCAGAGTGAATTTGATTAAATCGCTGGTAGAAAGATTAGACCAACCAAGCTCCGGGTTGGCCACAGGTAATATTCATGTGGTCTACCTTAAGAACGGCGACGCCACGCGCATAGCGGCTACTTTGCGCGCCGCCTTGGCTGCCAACACCGCAGGAGGAGCGACCTCTTCTGGCGGCGGGTCTATTGCCCCCAGTACTGCTCCCGCAGCAGCAGGGGCGGCAGGTGCAGCAGGCGCTGCAACTGCACCCACCTCGCAAAATGCACTACCTTCTACAGGGGGTAATATTCAAGCTGACCCTGCCACCAACAGCCTGATCATCACTGCCAGTGAGCCCCAATACCGCCAAATTCGCGCAGTGATTGACATGCTAGACAGCCGACGGGCGCAGGTATTTGTCGAAAGCTTGATTGTCGAGGTCAGTGACACGAAAGCTGCTGAGTTTGGTATTCAATGGCAAGGCGCTATTGGCAATAAAGGCGATAAAACGATTGGCGTTTTAGGCACCAACTTTGGCTCTGGCGGCAAAAGCATAGTTGATATCAGTATTGGCGCAGCCGGTGGAACTATTGCCAAACCAGGAGCGGGCTTTAACTTCGGCTTAGTGAACCAAATAGGCGGCACTTATGTACTAGGTTTGCTGGCCAACTTCTTGCAGACCACAGGTGATGGCAATGTCCTATCGACCCCCAACTTGCTTACTCTCGACAACGAAGAAGCCAAAATTGTGATCGGTCAAAACGTGCCGTTTCTGACAGGCCAATTCACCAATACCGGAACTAGTGGTGGTTCAGTCAATCCGTTCCAAACTGTAGAGCGCAAAGACGTAGGCATTACCCTGCGTGTCAAGCCACAAATCAGCGAGAATGGCACCATCAAAATGCAAATCTTTCAAGAGGTCTCCAGCGTAGACTCTGCCACCAAACTCGATCCCAGCGGCCCGACGACCAATAAGCGCTCCATTGAATCTAGTGTGTTGGTACAAGATGGCGGCATCGTAGTGATTGGTGGTCTGCTGCAAGACGATTACAGCAATAGCCAAAATAAAGTGCCCGGCTTAGGTGATATTCCCTTGTTTGGTAATTTGTTTAAAAGCGAATCGCGTAGCCGTAAAAAGACCAATTTGATGGTTTTCTTGCGCCCCGTAGTCGTGCGCGACTCCCAAGCTACAGAGAGCTTGTCGCTTGATCGCTACGACATCATGCGCAGCATGCAAAAAGACGCACAGCCTAGTCCAAGCTGGGCATTACCTATCAACGATTCACCCGTGCTACCTCCGCAGACACAGCCCAAGCGGTCCACGCAACCTTCTGCACCTGTACCGCCGCCTCTTGGCACCCCAGTAGATAGGTGACATCTTGAAATTTCCATTGCCCTACGCGTTTGCACGTAC
>JANPDG010000066.1:0-8289 GCA_031431335.1 Polaromonas sp.
AAGCTCACAATAAAAATAGCTGCGCCAGGCGCCGCCGCCACCCACCATTGGTCCAGCACGTAGGCCCGGCCATTGGCAATGAGGGCGCCCCACTCGGGCATAGGCGGCTGCGCGCCCAAGCCCAAAAACCCTAGGCCAGCCGCCGTCAAAATAATGCCCGCCATATCTAGCGTCACCCGCACAATCACTGATGACACACACAGCGGCATGATGTGGCGCAGCACAATCCGCCACGGCGATGCGCCCAGCAGCTGCACAGCGGCTATAAAGTCGGTTTGGCGAATGGTGAGCGTCTCGGCGCGCGCTATGCGCGCATACGGCGGCCACGAGGTGATGGCAATGGCGATGACGGCATTGGTAATGCCCGGGCCGAGCGCTGCCACAAACGCCAGCGCCAAAATGAGGCGCGGAAAAGCCAAAAATATATCGGTAATGCGCATCAACGTGGCATCGACCCAGCCCCCTGCGTAGCCCGCCACCGTGCCCACCAGCAGGCCTATTGGAGCCGCCAACACGGCCACCAAAACAACCACAAACAGCGTGATACGCGAGCCGTGAATAATGCGCGACAAAATATCGCGGCCTTGATCGTCGGTGCCAAACCAATGCGCGCTAGACGGCGGCAGCAAGCGGGTGGTAGACAAGTCGCCCACATAGGGCGAGTAAGGGGCCAGCTGGTTGGCAAAAATAGCCACCAGAACCAACAGCGCAATGATGACCAACCCCGCCATGGCCAAGCGGTTGCGGGCAAACGTGCGCCAGGTGCTGTAGGCGCGGCCCAGCGAAGCCTGCCTGCGCGAGGCGGGCCGGTCTGACATGAGCCAGTCATGCAGAGATTGTTTGCCGGCGACATCAGGGGTCATCATTTCACACGCGTCCTAGGGTCTAGCAACTTGTAGAGCAAGTCGGACAATAAATTAAGCCCAATAAACACCGAACCCACCACAATAGTGCCGCCCAGCACAGCGTTCATATCGGCGTTTTGCAGCGAATTAGTGATGTACAGGCCCAGCCCTGGCCAGGCAAACACCGTCTCGGTCAGCACCGAGCCTTCGAGCAAGCCTGCATACGACAGCGCAATAACCGTCACCAACGGCACGGCGGCATTGCGCAGCGCATGACGCCAAATAATGCGCGACTCTGAAATACCCTTGGCACGGGCCGCGATGATGTATTCTTGGCTTAGCTCGTTGAGCATGAACGAGCGCGTCATGCGGCTGATGTAGGCCAGAGAAAAATAGCCCAGTAGCGACGCAGGCAAAATAATATGTGACAGCACGTTGCCAAACGCACCCCACTGCCCCGACACGGCCGTGTCCCACAGCAAAAACCCTGTCACGGCCGTAAAACTAAACTCATACGTAATGTCCATGCGCCCAGGCCCGGCCACCCAGCCCAGCTTGGCATAAAACAACACCAGCGCCATCAAGCCGAGCCAAAAGATAGGCACTGAATAACCAATCAGCCCCATCACCCGCACCGCTTGGTCCGCCAAACCACCTCGCTTGACAGCAGCCCACACCCCCAGCGGCACGCCAAAACCCACGCCAATCATGATGCCTACCGTGGCCAGCTCAATGGTGGCCGGAAAGGTACGTTTAATGTCTTGCAGCACCGTGTTGGATGTGAGCACCGAGGTGCCAAAGTCGCCCTGCAGCACCTTGCTCAGGTAGATATAAAACTGGTGCCACAGCGGCTTATTTAAACCCAGCTCTTCGCGCACACGGGCAATCACATGCTCGGGCGCACGGTCGCCCGTGATGGCCAGCACCGGGTCGATGGGAATAACACGGCCAATAAAAAAGGTCACGGCCAGCAGCCCAAGGTAGGTTAACAAAATAACCCCCAAGAAGCTGCCAACCGCTTTGGCCAAGCCAAGCCAATTGACGCGCGCAGCCCAAGCTTGCGGCGTGTTTGTTGCAGATTTCAAACTAGCTAGCTCAAATCACCAATGGACAGACGCTTTACTTCGTGACCTTGAACATGTAGGTAGCGTCTGATGTAGGGCCAAGCACCAAGTTATTCACCCCAGAGCGCATGGCAGCCACTTCAACCTGCTGAAACAGCATGATGAACGGGCTGTTTTTACGGAAGTCAGCTTGCATTTCTTCGTACATGACTTTGCGCTTATTGCCATCGCGCTCTAGCACAGCGGCGTCTGCTTTTTTGGTCAGCTCAGGGGTGGCCCACGCATTGCGCCATGCCAAAGGTTTGGTTTTAGGATCGTCGCCGTTGTCGGGGTTTTGCACAAAGGTGGCGTTGGTGTGCGGGTCCCAGTAGTCAGCGCCCCACTGGCCAATGTACATGTCGTGCGTGCGGGCGCGGTACTTGGTTAAAGTTTGCTTGCCATCGCCTGGCAAAATTTCAATATCAATACCTGCACGCTTGGCCGTTTGCTGAAACGACTCGGTAATACCCTGCACCGGCTGAGTGGTGCGCATGTCAATCGTTACTTTAAAGCCATTGGGCAAACCGGCTTTGGCCAGCAAGCCTTTGGCTTTGTCAACGTCTAACTTGTACGGATTGGTGGTGCTTGCGCCCAGCAGGCCAATGGCCATGAAGTTTTGGTGTACTACGCCGATGTTTTTAATCAAAGTGTCGCCGATGCCTGCGTAATCCACCAAATACTTCATCGCTTCGCGCACTTCAGGCTTGGCCAAGTTAGCGTTCTTTTGGTTCATGCCAATGTAGTAGACCGTGCCTTTAGGGGTAGCGGTGGTTTTAATGTCTTTGTTATTGGCCATGCCGGCCAGGTCTTGCGGCGTGAGGTTGCGGGCAATGTCTACGTCGCCTTTTTCTAGTAACAATCGCTGGGTGGCAGCTTCTTTCACGTGCTGGTAAATCACCTTGGCCATGGTGGACTTGGTGCCGTAGTAGTTGTCGTTGCGCTCTAGCGCCACCACTTCGTTGGCGCGCCAGGCTAGCACTTTCATGGGGCCAGAGCCTGCGTAGTTGGTTTTGAGCCAAGCCGCGCCCAGGTCGCCATTGACCTCTTTGGAAGTCACCAGTTTTTTGTCTACGATCGAGGCAATATTGGCCGTCAAGCAGTTGTAGACAAAGCTGGGGGCGTAGTTTTTGTCGGTTTCAAAGGTCAGCGTCAGCGGGCCGGTTTGCTTGATCTTGTCTTTGACGTTGGCCTTGGTAAAGCCAAACTGACCCAAAATAAAAGCGGGCGATTTGTCCAGCAGCACACCGCGCTGCAGCGAGTACACCACGTCTTCCGCAGTCATTGGGTTGCCCGATGCAAACTTCAAACCGCTTTTAATTTCAAACGTATAAACCTTACCGTCGGCAGATACATCCCAAGTTTTGGCGATATCGGCTATCAGTTTAGACGGGTCTTTGACGTCGTAGCGCATCAAGCGGTCATACGAATTGCCCATGACTTCGCCAGCCGATATTTCAAATGCCTCGCCCGGGTCCATGGTGATAATGTCGTCAATCGCCCAAGCCACCACCAAAGTGTCTTTGGGTGGTGCGGCAACTGCAGCCGCTCCGTAGCAGGCCATCAAAGCAGCAGCGGCTGTGGCGCCCAACACGCTCAGCTTGCGGCGTGTGAGGGGGAAAGTGGGTGTGAGGGTGGCGATGGTCAATTCAATCTCCGGTTAATCGAGCTCTGGATAAGAGCCGAGTGGCTGTTTACAACAATTAATACTAAGCAAACATCATGCACGCCACCTCGCCACTTAGGCATGCGTAGTTACCTTTAGAGCCTGAGCTATTGGTTACATGCTGTAGCGCCATCAATTTACTATTAAATTAATAGCAGACTATTGAATATCCACGTCGGAAAACTGCTTTATTTTCTTCCAAAATATACGGTAGCCCCTGCTTGACTAACTACCCGTCAACTAAGGCTTGAGAGCCTTGGGTGCAGAGTCCTCTTCTTGCATCTTGCGTTCTTGCTCTGCATCTTGCTCCAGCTCGCGCTCGGTACGTTTGTTTTTAGCGGGCGAGAGTGGTTTAAGTTGCTCGTCGGCCAGCCCTACCAGCAGTG
This sequence comes from Polaromonas sp., assembly GCA_031431335.1. Lineage (GTDB taxonomy): Bacteria > Pseudomonadota > Gammaproteobacteria > Burkholderiales > Burkholderiaceae_C > JAAFIP01. The sequence continues at coordinate 3,998 of JANPDG010000066.1, forward strand.
CGCGCCCATCGGCCAACACGCGAAACTCTCCGAACTTGGCTTGCTTGAACGGCTCGCCTTTACCTTCAGGGAAATAAAATGCGTCAGTTACCAGCGTCCAGTCACTGTTTTTGCGCAGCAGTGGTAGCAAAACTTCAGTTTTTGCCAGTGCTTCGCCTGCTGGCACATTGGCTACGCGCACTACCGTAGCGACACCGCGTGCATCTAGCGCAGCCACCACGGTAGCGCTTTGCAGCCTACGCTCTTCATCAGCGCTGTCCAGTGTATTGCGTATCACGCCGGGCAGGTCAAAGTTCAGCGCCATATAGTCGCCCTGCATCAGCGAGCGTGGGTCACGCGGGGCCAGTGGGATGTAGATTTTTTGGCCACCGCTGATGACCTGCTCTTTTTTCATCACATCGTAGTTGGCTGCGCCTAACGCCAGCACCGTGCCGGCAGCTAGCAAACCAAGCGTCAGGCTGCGGCGCACGGCACCAGACGATGCTGCTGAGTGGTGGCCTACGGCTTGCGCACTGCCAGCATTGAACTGCCTACGCAATAGCCATAAAAATACACCTAAGAAGGCACCCACGATGACCAACAAGCCTGCTTTATTGACCAATGTCCAGCCCAGCGCATAGTAAAAGCCTGACAGCTGCGCCAGCAGCACCAGCAAAGCCAGCCACACCATGCGCTTGCGGCCCGTAGCCAGCGCTGCAGTGCCCACCACAGCCACCACGCCGCCGTCAGCAGTAAAGAAGCTAAACACAACCAAGCACAGGTACACCACCGTCAGCGCGGCCCACTCGCGGCGTTTGTCGGGCGCGGTCAAAGCCCAGCGCCGGGTCAGCCACCACCAGGCAGCTATGGTCAATAGCACTTGCAGGGCTACAACCCAGCTCAGGGCAAATAAAGTGGCTTGGCCTGCAGTGTCTGAATCGGCAGAGCCCATCCTAGCGCCACTGTGCGCAAACACCGCACCACTGCCATAGCCTATGGCAACCAGCAGCGCCACACCCACGCCATCTGCAAAGCCGGCCGTGTTGCGCGCCAGCTTTGATGGCGACAGGCGGGCCTCTAAAATGCACCACCCGGCCCACAGCAGCGCCAGAAGCACCGCATTAGGCAGCAGTGGCAGGCTGTAAACCACAGAGATGCTGCCTTGCGAATACAGGCCTGGTGCGATCATCATAAAAGTGATGGCTGCGCCCAAGCCCATCAGGCGCTGCACCCAGGGAACACGCACCATCATGGCGATACCCAGTTGTAGTATCAAGAGTACCAAAAGCATCAGGTTGAAATCCAAAGCGCTGGCCAGCGAATACACCAATAATGCTAAGCCCGTCAGCATCAAAGTAAAGCACAAATGCGCCACAAACATGGGCAGCTTAGCGCGCAGACCGATGACCGCCGCTACGATCAAGACCGTGGCTACTGCAAATGCTACAGGCGGTCTTTCAAGTACGTTTTCGCCCATCAGCAAAAATAAGAACGCTACAAATGGCCACACTGCAAACTGCGCACCGAACAAAGTAAGCGCCGTAATCACCCACGACGGGCTGGGCTCCTCTAGTACTTCAATAGCCGATGGCGGCAGCAGGCCTTCGGTTTGCGCTACTTGCACGAGTTGGGTGTCTGTTGTCATGCTGCGCTTTCTTGTTTTTGGAGCTTGTAAATCCACTGCCCGCTAAAGCCCACCGTTACAGCGGCCACTACGCCAAAGATCAGCACTTGGCCAAACCAATCAGACGAGCCACCACCGCTAAACAGCATACGTAGCACTAACCCTAGAAACATGGCATCCAATGCCAGCATTACCATAGCGATCAGCGTAATGTCACGCGGCTTGGCCAGCCAAGCAATGGCTGCAGTGCCCAGTATCAGCAAGGCGTTAACCATGTAGATGGTAGGCTGGCTCCTGAACAGATCCCACAAGCCGTAGGTACACCACGCACCTAAGGCTAAAAACACAGCCAGCCGAAGGGCGTAGCGCCCGGTGACTTCGCCGTTGGGTGCACGCAGGCTTAAGCGGGTGGCCAGTGCTGCCACGAGCACCAGCAGCGCCCACAACAGGGGCGTGAGGTAGCTACGGTATTCGCCACCCCAAAACCTGTTTCCCATATTAGCGATAGGGTTCATCAAATGGTCGCCTGACCACAGCGCAATACCTGTGCCCACAATCAGCACCCATACAGCCCACAGCCCATCACTGCGGGCTGCCACAACCCACAACAACGCCAGCGCAGCCCACACCGCAAACAGCTGCCACGGATCCGCACCAGTTTGGTAGGTTTGCCCAATAAAGGCCAGCAAGCCGCCCAAGGCCAATGTAGCCAACAACAGCAAGGCATTGCGCCCACGCGGCCACACTATGGCGCCCGCCATACTGACCAGCAGCACACCCTGAATTAAATACAATTTGAATTGCCGTGACTGGTCTTGCCAGTTGGCTGCTATCCAAAATATCAGCCCTGCGCCCAACAGCAAGGCAGCCACCATGCCTAGCCCACGCTCTGTGTTGGAGCCGATATGGGCAGGTTTATCATGCACGCGAGATATTTGCCAAAGCCGCGCTGCTTTGTCGCTGCTAAGCGAATACTGGGCCACTAAACGGTGAAGTAGGTCATGCATGCTGAGCAGTATAGGTCGTTTTTACGCCCAATCAATGTGCGTTAATGCACAGTTATAGCCACTAGGCACTGAGCGCTCTAAGCGTCATGGCAGACAAGCTACTGCGTGTGCTGATCACCTCGTCGCTAATCACCAACTCGATCACTGTGCCCTGCTCGCGCGCTAGCGCGGCGAGCAGCAGCGCCTCAAACTCATCGGTATGCAAACACAGCGCGCCCACATAGCCATACGCGCGCGCGAGCATGCAAAAGTCAGGGTTGTGCAGGCCAGAGCCGCTCACGCGCTGCGGGTATTCGCGCTCTTGGTGCATGCGGATGGTGCCGTAGCTGGCGTTGTTGAGCAGCAGCACAATACTTTTAGCACCATGCTGGGCAGCAGTGGCCAGCTCTTGGCCGGTCATTAAAAAATCACCGTCCCCTGCAATGGTGAACGCCACACGGCCAGTCACTATATTGGCTGCAATACCTGCTGGCACGCCTGCGCCCATGCTGCCGCTGGTGGGGGCGAGCTGCGTTTTAAAGCCTTTGGCCAGGCCGTGGTATTTAAAGTAGCGGTGCATCCAGCTGGCAAAGTTGCCTGCGCCGTTGGTTATCACAGCATCTAGGGGCAAATGACGCTGCAGTGTTTGCACAATCTGCGGCATGTTGATGGCGCCCTCAGAGCCGCCTGCGTTGTCCCACGGCAAACCGGGCAAGGCTTGCGGTTTGATGCTCTCCAAATACTCGGCATGAGCGCGCACGGTGTGCAGGCTCCAGGACACTGTCACGGGTGCTGTCAACACCTCTAGGCTGCGGGCGGCGGCGCTCATGGTGGCGCAAATAGCCAAGTCGGCTTGGTAAACACGGCCCAGCTCTTCGGCACTGGCGTGAATGTGAATGAGCTTTTGCAGCGGACGGGGAGCTTGCAGCAGCGTGTAGCCACCCGTGGTCATCTCACCCAAGCGCGGACCAATGGCAATCACCAAATCGCTATCTTGGATGCGCTGCGCCAACGCGGGGTTGATGCCAATGCCCACGTCGCCTGCATACAGGCTGTGGTGGTTGTCAAAGGTGTCTTGAAATCTAAAGGCGTTGGTCACTGGCAACTGCCAGTTCTCAGCAAAGCGCTGCAGTGCCTGCGCTGCTTGCACCGTCCAGCCTCCGCCACCAGCAATGACGATGGGCCGCTGCGCCTTGAGCAGCATCTCGCGCAGGGTGCGCAGCGCACCAGGGTCGCTCCAGGTTTGCACGGGCTCGACGCACGGCATCGGCAACACATCCGTCATCTGCGTGAGCATGTCCTCGGGCAACACCAACACCACAGGGCCGGGGCGGCCATTCATGGCGGTGGCAAAGGCGCGGGCAACGTATTCGGGGATGCGGCGGGCGTCGTCAATGCGCTCGACCCGCTTGGTCATAGATTTGAAAAAACTGAGGTAATCCACCTCTTGAAAAGCCTCGCGGTCGCGCATGTCGCTGGCCACATCGCCCACCAGTAGCAGCATAGGTGTGCTGTCTTGAAACGCAGTGTGGACACCTATCGATGCATTGGTAGCGCCCGGCCCGCGCGTGACCATGCACACACCGGGGCGGCCCGTGAGCTTGCCAATTGCTTCAGCCATAAATGCTGCGCCGCCTTCTTGGCGGCAGGTGATGAATTCAATGGCGTCTTGGTGAGCGTGCATGCCGTCTAACACAGCCAAA
>JANPDG010000067.1:0-3084 GCA_031431335.1 Polaromonas sp.
GCTCGCTGGGCTTGCGCCCAGTGGCTACTAAATCGATCATCTGCTGACGAAATTGCGCTGGGTACGGCGCTTTGGGATGGGGCATCTTGGACTCCTTGTTTCACTACGATAAGGTGTCCGTGAAAAAGGGTCAACTCCAGCTTGCAAGTGCTCGAAGACACAGTGCAAAGCCTTGAGTACGGCAAACGCATCGCTTTGCTGTAAATAACTGCATTCTCGCTCAGGTAAGGTGACTCTGGCCGATAGAATAAAGCCATGTACATCCACCTTCGCCTGCACACAGAATTCTCGGTTGTTGACGGCACAGTCCGAATAGACGAGGCGGTCAAAGCCGCAGCAAAATATGGCCAAGGTGCCCTGGCAGTAACGGATTTGAACAATCTGTTTGGTGCAGTCAAGTTTTATAAAGATGCACGTGGCAGCGGTGTCAAGCCTATTTTGGGCGCAGAGCTGTGGCTAGAAGCTTTTGGGGGCAGTGAAGCGGGTAGAGACGCTGGCCGAGAAACAGGCAAAGAAGCTGTGCTCTCTCGGGTCATCGTACTGGTACAAAACAAGCAAGGCTACTTGAACCTGAGTGAGTTGATTGCCAGAGCCTGGACGCAAAACGTGGTGCGCGCTAACGGCGTAGTCAAGCTCGACTGGCTGAAGGAGCTTAACGCTGGCCTCATCATGCTCAGCGGTGCGCAGGCCGGGCCGGTGGGCCAAGCGTTGGTTCAGGGCGACACACAGCGGGCAGGCGATGTGACCATGCAACTGGCCGCTATTTTCACCCATCGTTTCTACATCGAGCTACAGCGCGCAGGAAGGGCGGATGACGAGGCGCATGTCGCGGCGGCCGCTACACTGGCGGCTAAGCTCAAGTTGCCTGTGGTGGCAACGCACCCGATTCAATTTTTAGCAGCTACAGACTACGAAGCGCACGAAGCGCGTGTGTGCATATCCGAGGGCGAGATTTTAGGCAACGCACGGCGCGTGCGCAAGTTCACACGCGAGCAATACTTCAAATCACCCGAGCAAATGGAGGCATTGTTTGCCGATCTGCCTAGCGCCATTGCCAACACGGCAGAGATTGCCAAGCGATGCAGCATCACCATTGAGCTGGGTAAGCCTAAGCTTCCCGACTTTCCGATCCCCGAAGTCAACGGCCAGCGCATGGCACCTGAAGAATATTTTCGTCACTTGTCACATGAAGGTCTCAAAGAGCGCATGGCGCATTTGTACCGCGACGATACGGTGCGTGCTGCAGAGATGCCGCGCTATGTCGAGCGGCTAGAGTTTGAGATCAATACGATTTTGAATATGGGTTTCCCGGGGTACTTTTTGATCGTGGGTGATTTCATTCAATGGGCTAAGGCCAATGGCTGCCCGGTAGGCCCAGGCCGTGGTTCTGGTGCTGGATCGTTAGTGGCGTATTCGCTCAAGATTACTGACCTTGACCCATTGCAATACAACCTGCTGTTTGAGCGGTTTTTAAACCCCGAGCGGGTGTCCATGCCCGACTTCGATATTGACTTTTGCCAAGCCAACCGCGACCGCGTGATTGACTATGTGAAAGCCAAGTACGGCAAAGAGGCGGTCAGCCAAATCGTCACCTTCGGCACCATGGCTGCGCGCGCGGCCATACGTGACGTAGGCCGTGTGATGGATATGAGCTATACCTTTTGCGATGGCATCAGCAAGCTGATCCCTAACAAACCAGGCCAGCAAATCACCATTGACGGCGCGATCAAGGCCGAGCCTATCCTTGCCGAACGGCTAGAAAAAGAAGAAGAAGTGCGCACCCTGCTAGACATGGCGCGTAAGCTTGAAGGCATGACGCGCAACGTGGGCATGCACGCAGGGGGTGTGTTGATAGCGCCCGGCAAGCTGACCGATTTTTGCCCACTGTACCAGCAGCCTGGCAGCGACTCGGCTGTCAGCCAATACGACAAAGACGACGTAGAGGCCGTGGGTTTAGTTAAGTTTGACTTCTTGGGCTTGGCTACGTTAACGATTTTAGAAATCGCCAAAGACTTCATTGTCGAAAGACACAAAGGCCAAGAAAACTTTGCTCTTGAAGACATTCCGCTGGAAGACGCCGCCACCTACAAACTGTTTGCCGAAGGCAATACCGAAGCCGTATTCCAGTTTGAAAGCCCCGGCATGCAGCGCATGCTGAAAGACGCACGCCCCACGCGGCTGGAAGACCTGATTGCGCTGAACGCGCTGTACCGCCCCGGCCCGATGGACTTGATTCCCAGCTTCGTGGCGCGCAAGCATGGGCGTGAGGTCATTGAATACCCGCATCCGCTGGTTGAAGAGATGCTGAGCGAGACCTACGGCATCATGGTGTACCAAGAGCAGGTGATGCAAACCGCGCAGATACTGGGCGGCTACAGCCTAGGCGGTGCGGATTTGCTGCGCCGCGCTATGGGCAAAAAGAAGGCCGAAGAGATGGCCGAGCACCGCGTAATCTTCCGCGCGGGCGCTGCCAAAAACGATATTGCCGAGGCCAAGGCCGACGAAATTTTTGACCTGATGGAGAAGTTTGCAGGCTACGGCTTTAACAAGTCACACGCTGCTGCCTATTCATTGCTGGCTTACCACACAGGCTGGCTAAAGCGCCACTACACGGCAGAGTTCTTTTGCGCCAACATGACGGTGGAGATGGACAACACCGACAAGCTGCGCATTTTGGTGCAAGATGCGCAAGACAAGTTTGGCCTGACCTTTGAGCCGCCCGATGTAAACCGTGGCAACTACCGGTTTGAGCCTGTGAGCGACAAGGTGATTCGCTATGGTTTGGGTGCTGTCAAAGGCAGTGGCCAACAAGCAGTGGAAGCCATCATTGCTGCAAGGCAGAACAGTGGCCTGTTCACCAGCCTGTTCGATTTTTGCGCCCGCGTAGAGCGCAGCAAAATCAATAAGCGTACTATTGAAGCGTTGATCAAAGCGGGCGCTTTTGACAGCCTGCAGCTGAACCGCGCATCCCTCATGGCGTCTGTTGAGCTGGCCATGGACTACGCCGAGGCGCAAGAGGCCAACGCCAACCAAGGCGGCCTGTTCGATATGGGTAGCGACGATGACCATGGCAGCAGCACCCAA
>JANPDG010000068.1:0-2756 GCA_031431335.1 Polaromonas sp.
ATGACGCGGGCATTGCCGTTGCTCTGCATCGTGCGCTGCAGCTCGGCGATCAGCACCGACGAGCCGGCAGAAGCCAAGTAAATGCTGTTGAACGCATACGCCTGCGCACCACGCAATTGAAACCCGCAGCCGGACAATGCCACGCTGGCCAACACGGTGCCGACAGCACCCACACTGCCGCGCACAAAGCTGCGGCGCGATGCGGTGGATGGCTGCGGCAATGAGAGCGCAGCATTATGAAGTAAATTGGACATAGGACTATGAGCTTACACGACTCGCAGATAGCGCCCAGTTACACCACAATATTAACCAAACGGCCTGGCACCACGATCACCTTTTTGGCGGTCGCGCCAGCCGCTTGTTTGACAAACGCCTCGCTGGCTAGCGCGATGGCTTCAATAGCGTCTTTGCTTGCATCCGCTGGCACAGTGATAGCGCCGCGCAGCTTGCCGTTGATTTGCAGCATCAGCTCCAGCTCGTCTTGCTTGAGCGCAGCAGCATCCACTGCAGGCCATGGCGCGTCCAGCAAGTCGCCTTGCAGGGCAGCGTAGCCCAAGCCCTGCCACAGCGCGTGGCTGATGTGCGGCGTGGCGGGGTAGAGCACGCGCAGCAAGATGCTAAAACCTTCTGACAGCACGGCGTAGTCTGCCTCGGTATCAGCGCTTTTGTAGTCTTCTAGCGCGTTGAGCAGCTTCATCGCACCACTGACCACGGTGTTGTACTGCATGCGCTGGTAGTCGTAGTCTACTTGCTTGAGCAAAGTGTGAATATCTAAGCGCAGTGCCTTGGCAGACTTACTTAGTTGAGAAAAAACCTGATTTTCCGACGTGAATATTAAATAGTTAGCTATGTTTTTAATAGTATTTAACTTGGCACCAAACTGGTACACGCGACGCAAAAAGCGGTAGCTGCCTTCGACAGCTGCATCGTTCCATTCCAGCGTAGCCTCAGGCGGCGCGGTGAACATCATGTACAGGCGCGAAGTGTCAGCGCCATAACGGTCAATCAAATCTTGCGGATCGACGCCGTTGTTTTTCGACTTGCTCATCGTCGTTACGCCGCCGTAGTCCACCATCGAGCCATCGGCCTTTAGCTTAGCCCCAACGATCTTGCCGCCTTCGTCATGGATGTGTTCTACATCTTGTGGCCAGAAATAGTCGATGCCGCCTTTATCGCTCTTACGCGAATAAACATGGTTGAGCACCATGCCTTGGCAAAGCAGCTTGGTAAATGGCTCATCAAACTTCACAAGTCCCAAGTCGCGCATCACCTTGGTCCAAAACCGGGCGTACAGCAGGTGCAAAATAGCATGCTCGATGCCGCCAATGTACTGGTCCATGCCCTGGCTGCCCGCAACGCCTACGGTACCAGTTTGTGCACCCTCTTGTGCGCCACCCATCCAATAATCTGCACCACCCGCTACCATCTTGTCCACGTTTTTCGGGTCACAATAGCGCATGAAATACCACGAGCTATCGACAAACGTGTCCATCGTGTCGGTCTCGCGCCGCGCTGCTTTGCCGCACAGAGGGCACACCACACCTGAGTGAAAGCCCACATGCTTGTGCAGTGGATTGCCCGAGCCATCGGGCACGCAGTCTTGCGGTAGCACCACAGGCAAGTCTTTCTCAGGCACGGGCACTGCGCCGTGCTCATCGCAGTGGATGATAGGAATCGGCGTGCCCCAGTAGCGCTGGCGGCTCACGCCCCAGTCGCGCAAACGCCAAGTGGTTTTTTTCTCGCCGAGGTCTTTGGCAATCAGGTCGGCAGCCACAGCATCGACGCAGGCTTTAAAACCCAGGCCATCGTATTTGCCAGAATGGACGCTAGCGGTGCCGGTTTTGTCGGCATACCATTCTTGCCATGCATCGACTGAAAACACACCCGTTCGGGTTGAGCTTGTCGAAACCTTCGCAAGCCCTTCGACAGGCTCAGGGCGAACGGCCAGTGCAACAACCTGCTTAATAGCTAAATCATATTTCTTTGCAAACGCAAAATCCCTCTCATCATGGGCAGGCACACCCATGACCGCGCCATCACCGTAGCTCATCAGCACATAGTTGCCCACCCAGACTTCAATCTGCTCGCCCGTCAAAGGATGCGTGACAAAAAGGCCAGTAGCCACGCCTTCTTTTTCCTTGGTGGCCAGCTCGGCCTCCGTCGTGCCACCTTCTTTAAGCGCTTCAATTTTCGCTTTGAGTGGCGCGTTTAACTCACCCGCACGCAGGGCGATCGGATGCTCCGGCGCTACGGCCACAAAAGTCACGCCCATAATGGTGTCGGCGCGGGTGGTAAAGACATACATCTTGCCGCCCTGCAACAGTTGACCCGCTGCGTCTTTGATCTCATGTGGAAACGCAAAGCGCACGCCCTCAGACTTGCCAATCCAGTTTTCTTGCATCAGCTTCACACGCTCGGGCCAGCCTGGCAGGCCGTTTTGCACTTGGTCTAGCAGCTCAGGTGCGTACTGGGTGATGTTGAGGTAGTAGCCTGGAATCTCGCGCTTCTCAACCACTGCGCCGGTGCGCCAGCCTTTTCCGTCAATCACCTGCTCGTTGGCCAGCACGGTTTGGTCTACCGGGTCCCAGTTAACGACTTGGGTTTTGCGGTAGGCGATTCCCTTTTCCAGCATTTTTAAAAACAGCCACTGGTTCCACTTGTAATACGTTGGGTCGCAGGTGGCGACCTCGCGGCTCCAGTCAATCGCCAAGCCCATCGCCATCATCTGCTTTTTCATGTAAGCGATGTTGTCATGC
>JANPDG010000069.1:0-6893 GCA_031431335.1 Polaromonas sp.
GCCAGGATCAAACTCTATAGTTCGATCTTGATTTACTCATAAAACGGAATTGATCGAAGAATTTAACTTCCTCTATTCAATTACGCATGAGTGTTTAAAGTCCAAAAGACTTTGACTTGACCTTGCGATCAAATCTTGGCAATCGCCTTCAAACACCCACGCTTATCGGCTGTAAATTTTTAATGAACCACAAGCAACTTCTCAGCCCCTTGCAAACCCCGCCGTGATCAGCGAAGCCTTTGATTATGACACATTTTTGAAACCCGTGTCAATTATTTAGGGTTTTTGCTGATTTATTTTGCGGCTTGTTTTGAGTAAGCCAACTTTTCAGCATAGCCTTAAATTATATATCGGATTTTTGATATCCGTCAACCAATTTTTGGCTTTCTTTGCTGCTGTGCCTACGTAGTTTTGATTAAAAAACTACGCTACTTTTCAACAGCGAAGCCTTCTAGTATAGCGCGGGTTGTGCGCGTACAGCAAGTCTTTTTAGGTTTGTTTTTCTAATTTACCTATGCGCTCCCGCAGTGCTAGCAAGAGACGCAGACTGGGCGTGCATTAGGTTGATTTTGCCAACGGAAGTGTCCGCTGCCACTGGCCTGTGAGCGTAAAGAGTGCTGCCGCCAATGCAGGCGCAACAGGCGGTAAACCTGGCTCGCCTACGCCTGTAGGCGCTGCGTTGCTATGCACTACAAAGGTCTGCACTACAGGCGCTTGCGCCAGCTTGAGCATGGGGTAATTGGGATAGTTGGTTTGCTGTACTTGGCCCTGCACAATATCCACACGTCCGTACAGCGCTGCTGTCAGGCCAAACACCACTGCGCTTTCCATTTGCTGCGCAATCACTCCAGGATTAACTGCTGTGCCGCAGTCAATAGCGCACACCACGCGGTGAACGCGCGGTGCCCCTTGCTCTATGGACACCTCAAGCACCTGCGCCACGATAGAGCCAAACGACTCGTGCAGCGCAATACCGTGTGCGCGCCCTGCCGGCAACGGCTTACCCCATGCGGCCTTTTCGGCCGCCAAGTTGAGCACCGCCAAATGGCGCGGGGACTGCGCCAGCGCGCGGCGGCGAAACTCCAGCGGGTCGGTTTGCGTGGCGTGCGCCAGCTCAGTGACAAAACCCTCAGAGAAAAACGCATTGTGCGAATGCCCTACTGCGCGCCAGTAGCCCACAGGCACGCCAGAGTGCGTTGCGGTGTGAGACATATGCTGCGAAGCAAAGTTGTATGGCAGGTCAAACAACCCCTCGGCGGTGGTTTTGTCTGGGCTGTCCAACGGGCCAGCTAGCAGCGGAAAAGCGCGCTCAAACCAACGCGGCGTGATCGCATCACCCGCCGACTGAATGCGCAGGCTGGTGACTGCGCCCTTGGCGTCAATGCTTGCGCGCAGCAATGCAGCATGTGCTGGGCGGTAAAAATCGTGTGTGGTGTCTTCTTCGCGCGAATAGAGCAACTGCACTGGGCGGCCCGCGCAGTCCATGGCCACACGCACGGCTTGCGCGACAAAGTCGACATCCAGCCTGCGGCCAAAGCCGCCGCCGAGCATGGTGACATGCACTGTCACGGCGTCTTTGGGCACCCCTGCAACTTGCGCAGCCATATCGCGCGCCATCTGCGGCACTTGGGTGGGTGCCCATACCGTGACCTTGCCGTCTTTGACTTGCGCGGTGCAGTTCATCGGCTCCATGGTGGCGTGGGCCAAATAAGGCGCGCTGTACATGGCCTCTAGTTTGCGGCTGGCGCCCTGCTCTGCGGCGTCAGTGTCGCCCCGGCTATGAAACGTAAAGCCGCCACCTTGGGCAGCAGCGGTTTGAATATTTTTCTCAATAACGGCAGACTCCAGCGCGCCCAACGGCCGTTGCTGCCACTGCACCTCAATGGCTTGCGCGCCTTGCTTGGCGTGCCACGAGGTAACGCCAATGACAGCCAAGCCCGCCGTGCCGCCGCCCAACGCAGGCAACTGGACCACACGCTCCACGCCCGGCAAAGAGAGTGCTTTAGCTGCATCGAACGCGCCCGTGGAGCCGCCCAACATGGGGCACAGGCGCACGGCAGCAAACACCATGCCGCTGGGGCGCACGTCGATACCAAACTGCGCCGTGCCGTTGACCTTGGCAGGCACATCGGTGCGCGGTGCGGCAGTGCCCAATAGTTTGAAATCTTTAGCGTCTTTGACCTTGACCTCGCCCGGCGATACGCCAGCGGCTGCCTTGGCCAGCTCACCCAGCTTGGCCGTTTTGCCTGCCGCCGCGAGCACGCCTTGGGTCATGCTGATTTGCGCCGCAGGCACGCCCCACTGCGCTGCCGCCGCGCCCACCAACTGCGCGCGTGCCGTGGCCGCCGCCAAACGCACAGGCCCCCAAGCGTCAGCCACGCTGGACGAGCCGCCAGTGACCACTACGCCCAGCTCGCGCGCCACCTTGCCCACAATCCACTCGCCCGTTTTGACCGCCATGGTGGCTTGGCCCGCTTCGCTGTCTTGGGGGTGAAACGGCAATGAGCCCACAAACATTGCTACATTGCCGTAAATGGCATCTAAGCCCGACTGCTCAGTGCGCACCTGTGACAGCGGCACGTCCAGCTCCTCGGCCACCAGCATAGACAGCGCGGTGTGCACGCCTTGGCCCATCTCGCTGCGCGGCATGGCCAACACCACGGTGCCGTCCAAGGCAATTTTGATCCAGCCGTTCAGAGCGACATCGCCTTCTTTGGGCAGCATCAGAACACCTGCGCCTAAGCGCGAGCGCTGCGGCATGACGCCCCAGCCGACGATTAGTGCACCGCCGATGCCGACAGCAGATAAAAGTATGCTGCGCCGCTTCATGCTGGCGCTCCCATCTTTGCCGCCGGGCTGCCCGCGGCGCGGTGTATAGCCGCCCTTACCCGCTGGTAGGTGCCGCAGCGGCAAATATTGGTCATGGCCGCATCGATTTGGGCATCGGTAGGCTGCGGCACAGCGTCTAACAAGGCGCTAGCAGCCATCAGCATGCCGCTTTGGCAGTAGCCGCACTGAGGCACTTGCTCGGCAATCCACGCCGCTTGCAGCGCGGCGAGCCGGCCATCGCTGGCCTCAATAGTTTGAATTTGCTTGCCCACCACGGTGGACACCGGCGTCACGCACGAACGCACCGCCTGCCCATCCACCCGCACGGTACACGCGCCACACGCCGCCACTCCGCAACCAAACTTGGTGCCCGTCATGTTCAATACATCGCGCAGCACCCACAGCAGGGGCATGGCGCCGTCGGCCTGCACGCTGTGCGCTTTGCCGTTGATTTGTAGTTCCATCGTCTTTCCTTGTTTTGCTTGGCCTCGTCTGCAGCATGACCGCCGTACCATAGCGCGAATATATCGGGGTGTGATATCTGTGGGATTTTATTGAAATTACCTTAAGTGAGGGCTAGCGACGTCGTGTTTGTCCTTTGTCTGCCTTTGTCTTGTACGGGATCAGGTCGGCGGCGCACTTAGCTCGGCGGCTGTCCCCCGTGGCGGCCTAAGGCCGCTGCCTCCTCCTCTACGCCGCTGCGCTAAGTGCACCGCCGACCTGCTTTTGCGAAGATTGCGAATCTATCGACCGCCCACGATCACTGCCAAGCTACTTTTTGCGAAGCAGTTGGCGGTCCACCGCTGTAGCCCCAACTAAACCGGTTCGCAGCTCTGGCGCTTGGGCAGGGGGCGGCGTAGCGGCATACACGGAGGCCGAAGGCGGGGGGACAGCCGCGTAGCCGTCCACTGCCCAAGCGCCAGAGCGAGCACAGAACCAACATAGAGCCGAGTATTTTCGCAGCCCCCACATTCATGCCCGACAATCAAGCTTATGGCTTTGATTACATTTTTAGATGCGCAACTCGCTTTTGGTCACTTTGCGCTGCTCGACCACGCTGATTTTTCATTAGAAAGCGGCGAGCGCGTCGGCTTGATTGGCCGCAACGGCGCCGGCAAATCGTCCCTGCTCAAAATATTGGCAGGGCTGGAAAAGCCTGACGACGGCGTGCTGCAACTGCAAGGCGGTGTGCGCGTGGTGTATGTGGCGCAAGAGCCTGCGCTTGACGCGGATGCTACTGTTTTTGAGTCTGCCAGCGCAGGTATAGCATCGCTTAAAGCCGTGATGGAGCAGTATTTGTCGGGCGAAGGCGACCTGGACGCGCTGCAAACCATCATCGAAAACCAAGACGGCTGGAACTGGGAGCAGCGCGTCACCGAGACGCTGCAGCGCCTGAACTTGAACCCCGACGCCGTGGTGGGCCAACTGTCTGGCGGCACCAAAAAGCGTGTGGCACTGGCCCAAGCTTTGGTCGCCCGCCCCGATGTACTGCTGCTAGACGAACCCACCAACCACCTTGACCTAGACGCGATTACTTGGCTGCAAGAGCTGCTGGTGGCATTTAACGGCGCGATTGTGACGATCAGCCACGACCGCGCCTTTTTGGACGCTGTGGCCACGCGGATTGTTGAGCTAGACCGCGGCAAGCTCACTGGCTACCCGGGCAACTTTGCCGCCTATGTGCTGCAAAAAGCCGAGCAAATGGCGCAAGAAGCCGTCATTTTTGCCAAAGCCGACAAACTGCTGGCGCAAGAAGAGATTTGGATCAGAAAGGGCGTAGAAGCCCGCCGTACCCGCGCCACCGCGCGCATTAACCGCTTGGGCGAGCTGCGCAGCAACCACGCCGAGCGCCGCAACGCGCTAGGCCGCGTCAAGCTAGACCTGGACGTGGGCGAGCGCGGCGGCAAGCTGGTCAGCGAGTTGACCGACGCCTGCCTCGCATTCCCCGCCACCCTGGGCAGTGGCAACCCCAAAACCATCGTGCGTGACTTTACCGCTACCATCATGCGCGGCGACAAAATCGGCATCTTGGGCCCCAACGGCGCGGGCAAAACCACCCTGCTCAAAATGATTTTGGGCGAACTGCAGCCCGACAGCGGCAAAGTGCGCCAAGGCGCCAACCTGCAAGTGGCCTACTTTGACCAAATGCGCGACAAGCTCAACCTAGACGCCACGCTGGAAGACTTTATCAGCCCCGGCAGCGAATGGATTGAAATCAACGGGCAGCGCAAACACGTTAAAAGCTACCTGAGTGACTTTTTGTTCAGCCCCGCCCGCGCGGGCAGCCCCGTGCGCAGCCTGTCTGGCGGCGAGCGCAACCGCTTACTTTTAGCCCGCCTGTTTGCCCGCCCGGCCAACGTGCTGGTGCTAGACGAACCCACCAACGACCTGGACATTGACACGCTTGAGCTGCTGGAAGAAATGTTGCAAGACTACCCCGGCACCGTGTTTTTGGTCAGCCACGACCGCGCTTTTGTCGACAACGTGGTCACCAGCATCATCGCCTGGGAGGCCACGCCCAGCCAGCCGGGCTTTTGGCGTGAATACGAAGGCAGCGTGCAAGACTGGCTGACCCAACGCGCCCGCAGCGCGCAGCTGGCTTCCAGCGCCAAGAATAGCAACAAAAAAGACGGTTTCCCGACGTCAAATATTAATAGTTCGCTATCTAAAAATGAGCGCACTAAGGCTGCTAAAACTAGCCTTTCAACCACCTCTACAACCGCGAATGCCGATGGATCAGCAGGCCATGCGCCCAGTTCAGCTGCAGCCAACGCGCCAACGGCCACACTTGCTGTACCCGCCATGCCCCGCAAAAAGCTCAGCTACAAAGAGCAGCGCGAGCTGGACAACCTGCCCGAGCGCATCCAAAGCCTGGAAGAAGAACAAAAAGCCATCCAAGGCCAGCTTGCCGACGGCAAACTCTACGTCACCGACAACGCCAAAGCCCTGCAACTAGCCCAACGCGAAGCCGCCATAGAAACTGACCTGCTGCAAACGCTGGAGCGCTGGGAGACTTTGAGCTAGCGCCATCTGCGGTTGACAGATTTAGGTAACTTTTTAGGCAGTTTTCCGACGTGGGTATTCAATAGTTTGCTATTGATTTAGAAGTGTCTAAACGGTGGTGGCGGGCTCGTAGTGGCGCTGGAATTTCGGGCTTAGGTGGTACTAAATAAGCCCGTGGTGTTTCAGTGCATCTTCCCATATGGCCCCTCGCGCAGCGAAAAAGTAACTTTGAATGATTGCGCTCAGTTCGGGATGCTCCAAGTCGCTGCGCTCGATATAGTTGATTAAGCGCGCTGATTGATCAGAAGATATTTTGACAAGTTCTGCAGTTTTATCGGGGTAGCAGCAACCATAGCCGTCAAACGATATGCGAACCAGATAAAAACAACCTTCCTCGTCCATATCAAAATCAGCAAACACACTGTCGTCTTGAAGTGCCAAGCCAAGATGGCACGGCCGAGTAGGCATCGACGGGTAGGGTCGAATTTGAATAGCCATATCACTCAGGTCATTTTTGGAAGAAAAAATAGCACTTTTCCGACGCAGATATTCAATAGTTAGCTATTAAAATAATAGCGTATCGGTCCCACTCAGCACACGCCAGCTTCAGCGTTTAGCCTTTACCTGCTTGTCATACTTGCGCCAGTAGTCAAACTCGTCTTCGTGCACTTCAATGTCTATTTCAGACAACTTCATGTCAAGGTCGGAGAAGAGGATTTGCAATCGCTTTTGGGTGTCTGTGACGCCTTGGTTGTAGAGGGTGGGGCCGATCTCTTCCAAGATGAAACCGAGCAGCGCGCCTGCGGCGATGTTGCCGATTTTCTGTTCCATGTTTTCGCTGAAGTAGCGCTCAATCGACACAATCGCCTTGTGCCTCTGGTCTTTGGAGATTTCAATGGTCATACATAGCTTTCGGGAAATAGTTGGGTATTTCAAGTCAGTATTAATTTTATAGCAAACTATTGAATGTCCACGTCGGAAAAGTGCCCGAAAATCTTCCAGGATACGCCAAGTCAATATGAGCAGCGTACTGGTCAGCCACGCTAGGTGCACCACCACGC
>JANPDG010000070.1:0-28530 GCA_031431335.1 Polaromonas sp.
GCAAGCAATCAAGCCTACGCCGCCCGCAGCCGCATGAAACAGCACAAAATCACCTTCTTTCAATCCGCCCGCAGGTTGCGTTTTGCGCAGCAAATACTGCGCCGTCAAGCCCTTGAGCATCATGGCTGCGCCAGTTTCAAAACTAACTGCATCAGGCAGCTTGCACACACACTTAGCGGGCATCACGCGCACTTCGCAGTAGCTGCCGGGCGGTTGGCTGGCATAGGCTGCGCGGTCACCCACTTTGAGGTGTTTCACGCCTTCGCCCACCGCCTCAATCACCCCTGCGCCCTCCATGCCCAAGCGCAGAGGCAAAGGCAGGTTGTACACACCGCTGCGCTGGTACACGTCAATATAGTTCAGGCCAATAGCATGGTGGCAAATACGCACCTCACCCGCAGCGGGCTCACCCGCCTGCACGTCGATCAATTTCATGTTCTCTGGCCCACCGGCTTGTTCGATGATGATAGCTTTGCTCATACAAATGACTCCTATTATTAACAGTTAATTTTTACTGCGACTGACCAAATACACACCGCCCAGTACCAGTATCGTACCTGCGACGATCCAAGCGTTCATCGGCTCATCCAATATCCACACGCCCATGAGAATGGTGGACATGGGGCCGATCATGCCGATTTGGGCGGTGCGGGCGGAGCCTAGGCGCTCAATGGCCATCATCACCATGAGCACGGGGGCTACGGTGCAGGCAGTGGCGTTGAGCAGAGACAGCCAAAGTACCGCACTTGGCACCTGGAGGCTGCTCATGGGCTTGAGCATCACAAACTGCGCAATACAAAAAAAGCAAGCCACGCTGGTGGCCAAGCCTGCCAAGCGCAGACTGCCCAGCTGCTGCACCAGCTCGCCGCTGTAGCTCAGGTAGATGGCATACGCCACTGCGCTTGCAAACACCAAAGCAGTGCCCAGCCCCACATTCGCACCATCTAGTTTGACTTCGTGCCCAAACACCAGTAACACACCGGCATAGCTCAGGGCAAAAGCAGCCAACTGGCGGCGCGTGATTTTTTTGCCCCACAGCAGCCAGCCTAGTACCAGCACGATGGTGGGATTCAAATACAAAATCAGCCGCTCTAAGCTGGCGCTGATATATTGCAAGCCTGCAAAATCTAAAAAACTGGCCAAGTAGTAACCTGTGAACCCTAGAAAAATCACTTGCAACCATTGCTTGCGTGACAGTGGCGCTTTGCCTCGGCTAGCCCACCACGACAGGGCCAAAAAGAAGGGCAGCGCAAGCAGCATGCGCAGCATCAAGAGCGTGACCGCGTCTACACCGTAGCGATAGCCTAGCTTGACAATGATGGCTTTGCCGCTGAAGGCAATCGAACCTGCCAAAGCCAGTGCAATTCCAAAGGCTATTTTTTTAGAAGCTGCTGCGGTAGGTTGAGCGTCGGTCACTACGGTTTTCTTAGATTCAATGATGAAAACGAATAACTTAAAAGCCTACAGCGCAGCCATCGCGCCGCGCATCACTGGCGGCCACATAGCCTAGGTCTGCAGCCTGGCCAGCGCCTTCGTCAGCGCGCCAGATGAACTGGCCAGCGCCGAAGTCTTGATATGAATCGTTGATGACTTCAGTTTGGTGGCCGCGCTCTTTGAGGGCTTGCACTGTGCCTGCGTTCATCGCCGCTTCCACGTTAATCTCCAGCCCTGCGTTGTAGCGCCAGCGCGGTGCGTCGCACGCAGCTTGCGGGTTTTGTTGGTAGTCCAGCATGCGCACCAGGGTTTGCATATGGCCCTGCGGCTGCATGTTGGCACCCATCACGCCGTAGCTCATGACGGGCTTGCCGCATTTGCTAAGAAACGCGGGGATGATGGTGTGAAAAGGACGCTTGCCTGGGGCTACCACATTGGGGCTAGCAGCATCTAGGCTAAATGCATGGCCACGGTTTTGCAGGCTGATGCCAAACGCAGGCTCTACGCAGCCCGAGCCAAAGCCCATGTAGTTGCTTTGGATAAAGCTCACCATCATGCCGGACTCGTCTGCAGCGCTTAAATAAATCGTACCGCCTTTGACCGGGTTGCCTGCGCCGAAGTCTTGGGCTTTGTTCATGTGAATGAGTTTCGCACGCTCGGTCAAATACGCGTCATCTAACATTTGCGCGGCAGTCACCGCCATCGCAGATGGCTCGGCCACAAACTTGTACACATCTGCAAAGGCCAGCTTCATGGCCTCGATTTGCAGGTGCTGCGAATCTACGCCGTCCACGGGCAGCGATGCCATGTCAAACTTGTCTAATATGCCCAGTGCAATCAGCGCGGCGATGCCTTGGCCGTTGGGCGCAATCTCGTGCAGGGTGTAGCCACGGTAGTTTTTCTGTATGGGTGTGACCCACTCGGCTTGGTAGGCCGCAAAATCGTGCGCTGTCAAACTGCCGCCCTGCGCAGCGCTGAATTTTTCAATGGCGTGGGCTATCTCTCCGCCATACAGGGCTGCGCCTTGGGTAGCGCCAATCAAGCGCAGTGCCTTGGCCGCTGCTTTGAACTGAAACAACTCGCCCACGCGCGGCGCGCGGCCCCAAGGAAAAAAGCTGGCTGCAAAACCGGGCAAGTTTTTGAGTTCATCCGTCGCAGCGGCCCATTTTTGCTGCACCACAGGCGGCAGCAAATAGCCGCGCTCGGCGATCTCGGCAGCCGGCTCCATCAGGTCGGCAAACGGCAGCTTGCCAAAGCGCTCGCTCATCATGGCCCAGCTGCTCACGGCGCCAGGCACGGTGACTGAGTCGATGCCGCGTTTGGGAGGAGTTTTGGCGTTGTCCCCGTATTTTTTCTGAAAGTACGCCGGGCTCCAGCTTTGGGGTGCGCGGCCCGAGGCGTTGATACCGTGCAGCTGTGCGCCATCCCAAATCAGCCCAAACGCATCGCTGCCCAAGCCGTTGCTCACCGGCTCACACACGGTCATGGCTGCGGCTGCGGCTATGGCCGCGTCTACCGCATTGCCGCCGTTGTACAGCATGCGCAGGCCAGCTTGCGCTGCCAAGGGGTGAGACGTGCTCACCACATTGCGGGCGAACACGGGGATGCGGGTGGAGATGTAGGGGTTGCTGAAATCAAAGTTCATAGTGCAATTATCGGCTTTATGATGGGGCTGATTAGAACCCTAGGAGTTAAAAGTGTCTGACACTGCCCTGTTGATAGATGTATTGAAGCAAGAGCTCAAAGCGCAAGAGATGACTTATGCCGATGTGGCCGTCGCGCTGGAGATGAGCGAGTCGAGCGTCAAGCGCATGTTCAGTAAAAAAGAAATGCCGCTGACCCGTGTAGACGATATATGCCGCCTGCTCAACACTGATTTTGCCGAAATATCGCGCCGAGTGAGCCAAGCCGTACCGCTGACCAGCGAGCTCACCTACGAGCAAGAAACAGCGGTCAGCAAAGACCCCAAGCTGATGCTGTGCGCGATTTGTGTGCTGAGCTACTGGACGTTCGAGCAGATGGTACAAACCTACCAAATCACTGAGGCGGAGACGACGCGCTGCCTGCTTACTTTGGACAAAATTGGCGTGATTGAGCTCAAGCCGCTGAACCGCTACCGTTTAAAGGTGGCCAAAACTTTTAAATGGCGCAGCGATGGACCCATTCGCCAGTACTTTATGAGCAAAGTGGTGGGCGAGTATTTTGCAGGCCGTTTTGACCGTGAGGGCGAGACACTGATGATGGTGCACGGCAACATTAACCGCGCCATTGCGCCTGCGTTTGTGGAGCGGCTGCAGCGTGTGGGCGAAGACTTTTCTAAGCAGCATCTGGCGGATCAAAAGGTGGACGAGAAGCACCGGGATGGGTTCACGATGATTGTCGGATTCAGGCGCTGGGAGTTTTCGGCGTTTACGGGCTTGCGTCGGAAGGTTTGAATTATTGCTATTTAAATAATAGCTAACTATTAAATATCGGCGTCGGAAAAGTGCTTGTTTTTCTTCCAAAAGTGGGTTTGTTAAAAGGGTTTTTTTAGTCACGCGCTTCGGTGGAGCTCAACGGGTCACAAACCAACCAAGAAGAACAAGCCAGTCCATATTCAAAACACACATCTTGGAAGAAAATAGAGCACTTTTCCGACGTGGATATTCAATAGTTTGCTATTAAATTAATAGTGTTAAAGGTGCAACATCAGGCAAGGCAATGCCCAGCTGCTCGCTGATCGTGCGCACCTGCTCGCGCAGCAGTGCGTTGTCAGCGCGTACCAAAGCCAGTGAGTTTTCTAAAGCGGTTACGCGGGACAACAGGCCTTCGGCTTCTTGGGTTGTGGGGGCGTTGCTGAGCAAAGCTTCTATGTCGACCTCACCGCACAACAGATGGGTCCAGCGCTGCTCTCGGGCGCCGGGCGCGCGGGGCAGCTTGAGCACCGTTGCGGGGCCACCGTCGTCACCGCGCTGTTGTAGCTCCTGCAGGACAGCGTCTACAGTTGTAGCGTCGGCAAATTTGTACCAACGCTCGCCTCCCGTACGCAGCTCGGCTGGGGTTTGTGGGCCGCGCAGCATTAGCAGGCCCAGCAGCACCGCCTGCGGCTCGCTGGTGCCAGAGACGCGCATAAAGTTGTGTTCATAGCGCGGCACACGACTGGAACTGCCTTCAAAAATCAGGCTCGTGGCCTTGAGCGCGCTGACTGCCGTGCGGGCGTCATCATCAGTAATTTCCATCACTGGGTCGCGGCTGGTTTTTTGGTTGCAGCCTAGTACCAGTGCGTTGAGGGACAGCGGGTAGCTGTCAGGCACGGTACGGGCTTTTTCCATGAGGGTGGCTAGCACGCGGGCTTCGATGGGGGTGAGTGAGCGCATAGTTAATGAATCATCTGACAAGTGATAATAAAGAGATATGAAAAAGATCGTTATCTTAATCTCTGGCGGCGGCTCGAACATGGCGGCTATCGTGAAAACCGCCCAATCCCACCACTGGGTTGCCATCTACGGCGCGCAGGTCAGTGCAGTTATCAGCAACAAGGCAAGCGCAGCAGGGCTGCAGTTTGCGGCGCAGCACAGCATTGCCACTGCAGTGGTGGATCACACAGCGTTTGCCAGCCGCGAGGCGTTTGACGCGGCGCTGGCCGAGGCCATTGACAGTTACTCGCCTTCGCTGGTGGTGTTGGCAGGGTTCATGCGCATTCTCACGCCGGGCTTTGTGCAGCGCTATGCGGGCAGACTGCTCAATATCCATCCTTCACTGTTGCCTGCATTTGCAGGCCTGCACACCCACCAGCGGGCGATTGACGCAGGCTGCCAATTTGCAGGGGCCACTGTGCATTACGTCACAGCAGAGCTTGACCACGGCCCTATCATTGCGCAAGCTGTGGTGCCTGTGCTGCCAGGCGACACAGCCGATACGCTGGCGGCGCGCGTGCTCACCCAAGAGCATCTCATCTACCCACAAGCGGTTGCTAAAGTGTTGGCTGGCTTGGCCTCAATGGAACTTGATAAGTAGGTAGCTTGAGAGCGCCACACGCATCTCTTTACCTCGTTGCCCAAGCATGGCTCTGTTTGTAGCGCAGCCAGCTGTGGCGCAGATGTATTCAAAGCTTAGTGCCTAGACACGCTCAGACCAAGCGCCTAGCGCAACTCAGTCAATTTGGGTAAACCGCTTGCGCTCTAGGCCGTCCACCTGCAGTGTGCCGTTGAACATGGCAGCCGGGCGCACCCACAAGCCCATTTGGCCGTACAGCGCACGGTACAAAGTCATGGGTTCTAGCGTTTCAGAATGGCGCACCGTGCCCACCACATCGTATTCACCGCCCTTGTAATGGCGGTAGCGTCCCAGTGGGGTTTCGATCAAAGCAGGCAGGTCGTGGTCGGTCATAGGCGTCATAGTGGGCATTATCTAAGACAAAGCACATGGCATGGGGACAACAGTGGGACAATAGGCCCTATGCATCCAGAACAAATCCTCGCCGCCTGTACCGCCTTGGTCGGCCAAGTTATCAAATTTGAACACCCTGCAGACGCCGTGGTGTCGCGCTTTTTCAAAGAAAACCGCAACTTGGGGCCGCGTGAGCGCGCCACCTTGGCCGAAACCGCCTACAACGTGCTGCGCAAAAAAACGCTCTACGACACTTTTGCTATGGGCGCACCCAAAGGCAGCGGCTCGCGTGAGCGCAAGCTGGCCATACTGGGCTTTTTTGGCCCACGTGACTACGTCAAAGCATCGCTGTCAGACTTAGAAAAAAATTGGCTAGATGCCTGTGACGCCACTAACCCTGCCGACCCTGACTCGGGACTGCTGGAGCTGCACCGCCATAATTTGCCCGAATGGCTCGCCCAAGCGCTCAAAGCGCAGTTAAACGACACAGAGTTTTGGCAACTGATTGACAGCCTGAGCGTGCCTGCGCCGCTGGACATTCGCATCAATGCTTTCACCACCAAACGCGAGGCAGCACAAAAAGACCTATCGCGCGAAGGCATCAAAGCACTGCCCACTCCGTATTCGCCATGGGGACTGCGTGTGCAGGGTCGCCCAGCAGTCAACAAGCTCAAAGTGTTCACCGAGGGTGATATCGAGGTGCAAGACGAAGGCTCTCAGCTGCTGGCCATGCTGGTAGACGCCAAGCGCGGCGAGATGGTGGTGGACTTTTGTGCAGGTGCAGGCGGCAAAACGCTGGCCTTGGGCGCAATGATGCGCAGCACCGGACGCTTGTATGCGTTTGACACCTCCGCACACCGGTTGGATGCGCTTAAACCCCGCGTGGCGCGCAGCGGCTTGTCCAACGTGCAAACTGCCGCGATTGCGCACGAGCGCGACGAGCGCGTCAAGCGCTTGGCAGGCAAAATTGACCGTGTGCTGGTAGACGCGCCGTGCACAGGCCTGGGCACCTTGCGCCGCAACCCTGATTTGAAATGGCGTCAAAAGCCAAGCGACTTGGCCGAGCTGCATGTTAAGCAAGCGGCCATTTTGCAAAGCGCTGCGCGCCTGCTGAAACCCGGCGGCCGCTTGGTGTACGCCACGTGCAGTGTGTTGCCCGAAGAGAACGAAGCGATTGCGAAGGCGTTTAGCGATGCAAATAAAGATTTCACAACCCTTGAATGTGGCGAACTACTGACCCAACTAAAGGTCGAAGGTGCACAGGGTTTGTGCAGTGGCCCAGCCGAAGCGCCTGGGCTGTATTTGCGCTTGTGGCCACATCGCCACAGCACAGATGGATTTTTTGCAGCGGTGTGGGAAAAGACTGCAGCTTAAAACTGGGCTAATAGACCTAAATCAGCTGTCATTGTGTACAGTTAATTAAGGTAAGCGGGTGGGGTTGTCAGCCTTTAATAGCTGTGATCGCTTAAAATCATAAGTTAAGTTGGTTACAAAATTAACCAACTGAAAAATATAAGTGACGAGACTAGTGTCGTTGTTGAAGGAATTGCATGTTTGTTTTTGACTCTCCCGTACTCGATGCCGTAATTCAGTGGTTAGGCCATGGGCTGTGGGACTTGGCTTGGTGGCAAATCGTGTTGTACGCTTTGTTGACTACCCATATCACCATTGCGTCGGTCACGATCTATTTGCACCGCCACCAAGCGCACCGCGCGATGGACCTGCATTGGTTGCCTGCGCATTTTTTCCGCTTTTGGTTATGGTTGGGCACCGGCCAAGTGACCAAAGAATGGGTCAGCATCCACCGCAAGCACCATGCTAAATGCGAGACCATGGAAGACCCGCACAGCCCGCAAGCCCACGGCATCAAAAAAGTGTTTTTTGAAGGTGCTGAGCTGTACCGCGCTGAATCCAAAAACCAAGAAACTCTGGCCAAATACAGCCACGGCGTGCCCAACGACTGGGTTGAGCGCAATATATATACCCGCTATAGCTGGCAAGGCGTGGGCCTGATGCTCATTTTGAACTGGGCGCTGTTTGGCGTGGCTGGCACCGCAGTGTGGGCGCTGCAAATGGCCTGGATCCCGGTGACTGCTGCAGGCATCATCAACGGCATTGGCCACTACTGGGGTTACCGCAACTTTGAAGCGCCTGATGCATCGACTAACATTAGCCCATGGGGTATCGTGATTGGCGGCGAAGAGCTGCACAACAACCACCATACCTACCCCACCAGCGCTAAGTTCTCGGTCAAGCCCTATGAGTTTGATATTGGTTGGGGCTATATCCGTGCCCTTGAAATGATCGGCTTGGCCAAGGTTAAAAAAGTGCCGCCTAAGCTGCAGTTGGGCGCTATTAAACCTGTGGCAGACGAGAAAACTCTCGAAGCTTTAATTACCAACCGCTATGAAGTGATGGCTGGGTACGCCCGCGAGATGCGCGCAGCCTGTGCCAAAGAAATCGACACTCTCAAGGCCAAGCAGGGTGATTTGTCGGTGCTCAAAACAGCTAAGCGCTGGTTGCATCGGGATGGCGACAAAGTGCCTGCTTCGGCGCATGCCCATTTGGCTGAGGCTCGCGCGGCCCACCCAGTACTCGACAAAATGGCCACTATGCGTGATGAGCTGCGCCAGATGTGGAGCAGCACCACGGCTAGCCGCGAGCAGCTGGCCACCGACCTGCAGGCTTGGTGCAAGCGTGCCGAAGAAAGCGGCATCGCTGCGCTGCAAGAGTTCTCGTTTAAACTGCGTTCAGCGCGCGCTTAAATCGCTGACTAATCACATATCTTGCTCTTTAAAAGCCGCCTTCGGGCGGCTTTTTTGTGGCTGCTAAAAGCTTCTCCAGCGCACGGTCGCGGATGCCCTCATGTAGCAGGCTGTGGTGGGTTTGCTCTACGTAGTCCAGTGTGGTGCCATAGCGACCGCGTGCCTCTTTGAATATGTGCGCGTACTGGGCGTCACTCAAGCAGCCGCAGTAATTAGGGCTCTTGCGAGACAAGGTAAACGCCAGTGCCTGCACGGGGCCTTGGGGTGTGGTGCAATGCAGCCAGCGCGGGGTATACACGCCGGTGGGCATTTCGCGCAGCCACAGCTGCTCTAGCACCGCTGGCACGTCTGGCGCAGCCACATGCAAGGCCACACCTTGGCAGCACCCACCAGACAGCAACGCAAAGACCAAACCGGGGCACTCTGGAGTGCCCCGGTTGATTCGGCTCCACATGTGCAGGGCGCGGTGCCAGCCCTGCACTCGGGCAAGGCGTTTTTCGGTATAGGCAAACTCAGGCCGCCAAATCAATGACGCATAACCAAACACCCACAAACCTTGCTCAGGCTGGGCTGTGCGCCATGCATCGAGCACCTGCGCTAGCATGGGGGCGGGGTCTCTGACGGTGAGTGTGGAATTTTGCATCGCGCTCTGATTACAATACTGTTTGTACTATATAACGGAGTTTTCCATGAGTTCGCAAGATGATGACAGCACTGGCCTGGTAATGGGCGTGATTTTTGGCGTAATTGCCTTGGTGGTGAGCCTGGTAATTGGCATGGCTATTTACCAAAAGAACAAAGTTGTCAAAGCGGCTCCAGCGCTAGCCACAGTAGAAGCACCCGCCGCTATGCCTGCAGCCCCCGCTGCAGACGCCGCCGCCACAGCAGCCTTGATTGCGTCCGGGGCTGCTGCCGTAGTGGTGGAGAACGGCGTAGTGAAGTTTTATTTCGAAAGCGGTAAGTCAGAGCTGGCCCAAGGCGGCCCTAAGGCACTGACCGATATTATTGCGGGTGTGC
Organism: Polaromonas sp.; assembly: GCA_031431335.1. Classification (GTDB taxonomy): domain Bacteria; phylum Pseudomonadota; class Gammaproteobacteria; order Burkholderiales; family Burkholderiaceae_C; genus JAAFIP01. The sequence goes on from JANPDG010000070.1 coordinate 9,585, forward strand.
AGGGCGGCAAAAAAGCCATTGTCAGCGGCTATGTTGACAACACAGGCAACGCAGAGCAAAACAAAGAAATCGCCAAAAAACGCGCATTTGCCGTGCGTGATTTGCTCAAAGCCTCGGGCTTGGCCGACGATAAAGTCGAGCTGAAAAAGCCCGAAGACATCCAGGCGGGCGTAGGCCCCCAAGCCCGCCGCGTAGAGGTTACGCTGCAATAAGCGTTTACCTTTTATCCAACCAACCGCCTCTGCGAAAGCCTGGGCGGTTTTTTCACGCCTGTTGCGCGAAATTGGTAACCTGTTGGTAACCCACAAGCTAGACGGTGGCCTGTAATCATCGTATGATTGTCATGTAATTTAATTACGTAATTAAAATCCGTACATGCCAGTCCCACCATCATTGCCCCCCGCGCTGCACCCTGTAGTCGCCCAAGTCACCCGGCGCATCCAAGAGCGCAGCCAAGCCACGCGCGCGGCCTATCTGTTGCAGATAGATGCTGCTGCGCGCCGGGGCCGTGGTGCTGATCGCATGGGCTGCGCGAATGTGGCACACGCTTTTGCGGCCATGCCCAGCAACGACAAATTCAAAGTAGTGGTTGAAAAAGCGCCCCATATTGGCATTGTCAACGCCTATAACGACATGCTCTCGGCCCACGCGCCACTGCAGCACTACCCGGCGCTGGTCAAAGACGAGGCGCGCAAGCTGGGCGCGACTGCACAAGTCGCAGGCGGCGTGCCTGCCATGTGCGATGGCGTGACGCAGGGCACCCCTGCGATGGAGCTGAGCTTATTTAGCCGTGACAACATCGCCATGGCCACAGCAGTGAGCCTGAGCCACGATATGTTTGATGCCGCGCTGATGCTGGGCGTGTGCGACAAGATCGTTCCTGGTCTGTTGATTGGTGCGTTGCACTTTGGCCATTTGCCAACGGTATTTGTGCCCGCTGGGCCGATGACCAGTGGGCTGAGCAATAACGAAAAAGCCAAAGTGCGCGAGAAAGCCGCCCAAGGCTTGGTAGGCCGCGCTGAGCTGCTCGATGCAGAGTCCAAGGCCTACCACGGCCAAGGCACTTGCACCTTTTATGGTACGGCCAACAGCAACCAAATGCTGCTAGAGGCGATGGGCTTGCATGTGCCGGGTACTGCTTTCATCAACCCCGACGAAGCCACAGGTGCCAACGTGCGTGAGCTGCTCACGCGCGAGGCGGTGCGTGTAGTGTTAAATGCCGTTAAAAATAAGGCACCGATTGGCCACATTGTCGACGAACGCTGCATTGTCAATGCAATGGTGGCGCTGCTTGCCACTGGCGGCAGCACCAACCATCTGATCCACTGGGTAGCTGTGGCGCGCAGCGCAGGTATGCTGATTGATTGGGATGATTTCTCGTCGCTCTCCGATGTCGTGCCCTTGCTCTCGCGCGTCTACCCTAACGGCAGCGCCGATGTAAACCAGTTTCAAGCGGCTGGTGGCCCCGGCTATGTGATACGCGAGCTGCTAGATGCTGGCTTGATGCATGCCGATGTGCTCACAGTAGCAGGCAGCCTGCGTGACTACACCCGCAAGCCAGTAGCCACTGCGCAAGGCCTGCAATGGAGCGAGATAGGCGCGAGCCTAGACGAGTCTGTGGTGCGGCCCGCCAGCGTGCCTTTTAGCGCCACCGGCGGGCTCAAGCTGCTGCAGGGTAACTTAGGCCGCAGTGTGATCAAAGTGTCTGCTGTGCCTGATGACCGGCACATCATTGAAGCGCCTGCACGGATATTTGACAGCCAAGAAGGCATGCTCGCGGCGTTTGCAGCGGGCGAGCTGGAGCGTGAATGCTTAGAAAATGCACAAGGCGGCTTGATCGTGGTGGTGCGCTGGCAAGGGCCGCAGGCCAACGGCATGCCTGAGCTGCACAAGCTCACGCCTCCGCTGGCGGTGCTACAAGGCAAAGGCTACAAGGTGGCGCTGGTGACCGACGGCCGCATGAGCGGCGCATCAGGCAAAGTGCCCGCTGCTATCCATGTGAGCCCTGAGGCCATGGCTGGCGGCCCGCTGGCCAAGCTGCGTGATGGCGACATCGTGCGCCTAGATGCACCTGCAGGCACGCTGCAGGCGCTGGTGGGCGAGGCCGACTGGGCCGCCCGCCCCGTGGCCACCATGAGCGCCGCCCATCTTCAATCGAACGGCCTGGGTATGGGCCGTGAACTTTTCGCATCGATGCGCCGTAACGCACTGGCCGCAGAGCAAGGAGCATGCACATGGCTTTGACCACCCTTGCAAACAAGCTCACCGCGCTGGACGTGATGCGCGATGCACCCGTGATCCCCGTGATCGTGCTGCACGATGTGCAGCATGCTGTGCCGCTGGCGCGCGCCTTGGTAGCGGGCGGTATCCGTATGCTCGAAGTCACGCTGCGTACGCCTGTCGCACTAGAGTGTATTGAGCGCATCGCCAAAGAAGTGCCCGAAGCTGTAGCGGGTGCGGGCACTGTGCGCAGTGCCCGCGACGCGCAAGCGGCGGCTAAAGTGGGTGCAAGATTTGCAGTGAGTCCAGGCTTTACGTCCACGGTAAGCCAAGCCTGCCAAGACGCCGGCTTGGCGCTGCTGCCTGGCGTGGCCACAGGCAGCGAGATCATGATGGCGCATGAAGCAGGCTACACCCAACTCAAGTTTTTCCCGGCCATGCAAGCCGGTGGCCCCGCCATGCTCAAAGCTTGGGGCGGCCCGTTCTTTGACATCCAGTTTTGCCCCACTGGCGGCGTGAGTGAGCACAACGCCAAAGACTTTTTGGCCCTGCCCAACGTGGTTTGCGTAGGCGGCTCATGGTTGACGCCGGCTGATGCGATGGCTGCAGGCGACTGGGCGCGCATCACAGCGCTGGCAGTGGCAGCGTGTGGCTTGAAATTAAATTAAATTGCTATTATATTAATAGCTAACTATTTAGTATCCACGTCGGAAAAATACCTTAAAAGTCACCTAATCTAGCGGACAGGAAGATCAAACACTAGGCAGGTGGTGGTGGCGTGGGCGTAGAGTTTGCCGTCAGAACCTACTACCTTGCCTTCTGCGGTGGCGAGCTGCTTACCGCAGTGGGTGACGTTGCCAATCGCCCGCAGTGGCCCGCTCTTGTGTGACGGTGCGCGCAGCCGCATGCTGTTGATCAGTCCCGAGAGTAAAAAAGTGTGGAGCTGGCTTGTAAATGCAGGCTAGATGTCTGCGTTGAGTTGGGCCAGCAAATGGGGGCAGCTAATTTGGCTGCGCTGCATGTGGCGCTGGATACGGCACTAGCATATTGGTAAAAACCATTATGTGATGCCCAGCAGCAGTGCACAAAAGCGTGAAAAAATGCCCAATTGGCTTGCTGTTTTAGCTCGAAATGGGTTAAATTAACTCAATGTTACCGCGCTCGTTCAGCATCACCCAACCCGAAGGACTAGAACTCACGAGCCCTGAGGCACGTTCGGCGTGGATGCGGGCAACGCCCCAACTGGATATCACGTCGAACAAAGTGCAGACGCTGGCCAGCCAGCTGACCCGGCGTCTTAAAACCGACCGCGACAAAGCCTTGGCGGTGCACAACGAAGTCAAGTCTTTGCCATTTGCCTGTGTGCCAGATTTTTTGCACACCAAAGCCTCCGATGTGCTGCGCATAGGTTGCGGCGATTGCCATACCAAAGGGCTGTTGTTTGTGGCCCTGCTGCGCGCTAGCAGCGTGCCCGCGCGCTTGCGATTTGTCACCCTCTCGAGCCGATTTTTGAATGGCGTGATTGACACAGGCGTCAACACCATGACCCACGCTGTGGCAGAGGTGTATTTAGACACCCGCTGGGTTCAGACCGACACCTACGTCGTAGATGATGCGCTCGGCCAATCTGCGCGCGAGCTGCTGGCAGCCAAGCATATGCAGTTGGGCTTTGGCGTGCACGCTTTGGGCGAGCAAACGTGGGACGCTCAGAGCGACTCGCACGCACAGTACACCAAGGCTGACCCCAGCAGCATGCCGGTAGTAGACTGGGGTGTGGCGCACGACCCAGCACACTTTTATGCAAACGAATCGCACGCTGCGCTGCGCCAAAGCTTTATGGTGCGGGTTAAATGGATGCTGGGCGCGCAGGTAGTTAACCGCAAGGTCGAGCAAATCCGCCTGCGTGGCAAGCACTTTAGCGCATCAGCGCTGCCTCATACCGTGTAGTTCAGTGCGCTGCGGCCACCGTCGGCTGTGATGATCTCACCCGTCAAATAACTCGATGCATCGCTGGCCAAATAGGCCACCACATCGGCAATCTCCTCAGGCGTGCCCAGCCGCCGCAGGGGTGTGCGGCTCAAAATACGGGCTTTGGCCTCTTCACTGGTGAGTACGGCTTTGGCTGCCAGCTCGGTGGCAATGGTTCCTGGCGCCACGGCATTCACCCGAACGCCTTGGTCGGCCAGCGCCAGCGCCATCGCGCGGGTAAGCTGGTTGATGCCGCCCTTGCTCATGTTGTAGCTGGCGATGCTGGGAATGGCCATCACGGCGTTGACTGAGCTCATGTTCACCACGCTGCCGCCACCGGTTTGCACCATCTCGCGCGCTACCGCCTGCGCGACTAAAAATGCACCCTTGAGGTTGATGCGGATGACATCATCAAAATCTTCCTCTGTCACTTCTAAAAACGGCGCAGCTTTAAAGATGCCTGCGTTGTTAACCAATACGTCGATACGGCCATGCTTGGCCATTACGCGCTGTACCATCGCATCGACATCGACTTTGTCGCCTACATCGCAGTGCACATACATGGCTTGGAGCTCTTTGGCCAAGGCTGTGCCCCGCGCATCGTCTACATCGGCAATCACCACATGGGCCGATTCGTGTGCAAAGCGCCGCGCACACGCTGCGCCAATACCCTGCGCACCGCCGGTGATGATGGTGACCTTAGTTTGTAAACCGAATTGAATGTTTGGATGCATTTTTAGGCATTTTTCCGACGTAGATATTAGATAGTTTGCTATTAATTTAGGATTAACTGGTGATTGAAAAATTCCAACAGAGCAGATTCAAGCGCGCTTAAAGTTCATCTGGCTGTAGATGCTGTGCAGCCCTGCCCACGCAGCCTGGGTGCCCAAGGTGCGCACCACAATCTGCAGGTGCTCTAGCGCCAGTGTATAGCGCTCGCACAGCGCCTGCGAGCCAATCACCACCACCTCACCGCCGGGGTCAAGCTGCATCGACACCAGCTCCTCGCCAATCACCAAGCCCGACAAATAGCTGGCCGCTTGCGCAGGGCTCAGCTCTTTAAACTGTGATTTGACCTGCACACTGAAGGCGGTGTTGAGCAAGCTTTCGCTGTTCGTAGCGTGCTCTATACCGTTGATAAACGCCTCTTTGTCCAGTGGCGGTGGGTTGGGGCTAAGCGTCGGCAGGTTCTTGGCCAGCACCGAATGCTGCGATAGCAGCGTATACATCTCGCCCGTCATAAAGGTGTTAAAGCCGACAATTGCGCCATCTTCTAAGCTCACCCACTTGCTGTGCGTGCCCGGCAGCACCATCAGTGCGTCTTGCAGGCCCAGCACCGCTGCCGCGCCAAATACCTGGGTTTCTTCGCCACGCATGACATCAAAATGCTCGCTGCGTACCCCCGGCACAATGGCCACCCGGTCTTTGACGGCCCAGCCCACCATCAGCGCCAAATGCCCCGCCGTGGCAGGGCAGGGGCAATACGGCACATCGGCCAGACCGTCTTTGCTGCCCACCATGCCCGAGAGCAAGTAAAACTGCCCCCCAGCTTGGGTAAAGCGCGCGCAGGTGCTGATCAGATAGGTGGCAAACTCGCCTTTCTTTAAGCTCAACACTCCATGCGGCTCGGCCAGCTCGTCCAAAATCTCGCCATCAGGCGCAATCAGCGCGGCGCGAAAATTGTGGATGCCCCAGTCAACAGCGATAAAAGGGTGCTCGGATACAGTACTCATAGGCGCCATTATCGTCCTGTAGAGCCGCGAACAAGCGGGGCTAGGGCATAGCTGGTGTGGTACTAGCGGACATTGAGCAGCATTTTGCGGTTTTCGTTGATCGCCAGCTGGATATAGAGCTTGTTGGTCCAATCCGTGCCAAATTCTTTGGCGTACTTGTCGATCACCTTGCGCGTCGTCAGGCGAATGATGGGCAGCTCGGCACGGTCAATCTCGGTGACTTTCATGCCCAATTTTTTAAGCTCATCCACCATTTGCAAATTTTTACTGCGAATCAGCTCACGCTCATAGACTGTGCTTTCTAGAGCCGCTATTTCAAAAATCTTTTTGTCGGCGCTAGATAACGAGTCCCAAACCGGCTTACCGATCATGACGACCCAAGCACTGTAGGCATGGCGCGATAGCGTCAGATACTGCTGCACTTCGTAAAACTTGGATGAATAAATGGTGATCAGTGGATTTTCTTGGGCCTGCACCTTTTTGTCTTTCAAGTTGGCGTACACCTCGGGAAAAGGGAGTTTTAAGGGCAGTGAGCCCAGTGTTTCAAACGTATCCGAAAACATCGCATTGGGCATCACGCGGACTTTCAAATCTATAAAATCTGATTTGCGCGAGACGGGTGCACGGCTGTTAGTCAGATTGCGAAAGCCGTTCTCCCAGTAACCTAGACCTATTAAATTATGGCTTGGCAAGGTCGCTAGCAGTTCTTTGCCAAAGCTCGAATCTAATAATTGGTCAGCGTCCGTTTCAGAGCTCAGCAAAAACGGAAAGTTAATCACCCCAAAACCTTTGGTCAGTCGTACCAAGCTTGATGTGTCGGGTGCGGTCATCTCCAGCTTGCCAGCACCCAGGGCGTCTGTCATGGTCTGGTCGTTGCCTAGCTTGCCGCCTGCGAACAGCTCGATCCGGATGCGACCCTGGGTCTTGTCGCTAACGATCTGCGAAAATTTCTTCACCGCCATGCCTTGCGGATGGTCTTCGCCCAGGCCTATGCCAAAGCGCATGTAACGGGTGTTGGTGGGGTTTTGTTGCGATGAGGCTGCTGCAGCGGGAGCGGTAGTTTGCGCCGTAGCCAGTGCGCTGGCCAGCCATAAGGCCGAAGTCAGCAGAGTTTTGATGTGCATTTTGTGTCTCCTGTTAGTTCTATTTAGAGGCTACCCAGCAGTTTGAAAACTGCCTCTGGTTTTGGCAACGGCGCTACAGCGCCAAAGCCCTGTACTGCAATCGCTGCAGCGGCGTTGGCATAGCGCACAGCTTGGGGTAACGAATCCCCCATGCACATACGCGCTAGCAAATTACCACCAAAACAGTCGCCCGCGCCTGTGGCGTCGATGGCATGCACTGGCATGGCGGGAATGTGGGTGGTCTGCAGCCCGTCGCTGGCCAGAACACCATGGCTGCCTAGCTTAAGCACCACGGTTTTGGCACCTAGGTTGTGGCTCCATTGCACAATGGCTTGTGGCTCAGTCAGGCCACTGAGCGCAGTGACATCGTCTATGCTGGGCAAAAATATATCGGTTTGCGCTATCACAGGCAGCATGGCGGCACGCGCGTTTTGTAAGCTCCATAATTGCAGCCGCAAATTAGAGTCAAAGCTGATTTGCGTACCTGCAGTTTTAGCCACCTTAATGGCTTGCAGGCACTGCATGTGCGCATGCGTCGAGATAGCCAACGAGATGCCTGATAAATGCAAGATGCGCGCCATTGCAATGGCTTGGCACTGCGCATCACTCAAAGTCATGACCGCAGCAGCAGAGCCCGCGCGGCGGTAGCTAAATTCATGGCCTGTTGCACCGTGGGTCACAAAGTAAAGCCCAGTGTATGCTTCTCTATTTATAGCAATATGTTCAATATCAACGTCGGAAAAACGCCATAAATCTCGTATTAATTGACCAAACATGTCTGCACCTACGGCACTGATGTAGGTGGTTCGTGCGCCTGCCCTGGCAGCGGCAATGACGGCGTTACTCGTGTCGCCACCAAAGCCCTGCAGGTAGTTGGCTTGGCTCGGCGTAGTTTGGTTAAATTCGACCATGCCTTCGCCCATGGCGGCAATGTCAAAGCGTTTTTTCATGAGGTAGCTCACTTGTAACTGGGGTATTGACTTGGGTCGTGGTCTAGTGGTTGTCGCGCGGCACAAAGCTGCCTCGCTTGCCTTTAAGAAACCCCATGTCGGCGCCTTCGTCCGCTTGGTTGACGTTGTCGATATACAGCTTCCAGTAGCCTGATGCAAGCGGTGGTGTGGGTGGTGTCCAGTGGGCTAAACGTTGGGCTATTTCTTCATTGCTGATGTGCAGATGAATTTTGCGCTGGGGCACGTTCAGCTCAATCACGTCGCCGTTTTGCACGATGGCCAGTGGGCCACCTGCTGCTGCCTCGGGCGCGGTGTGCAGCACGACCGTGCCATATGCGGTGCCGCTCATGCGGCCATCGCTGATGCGCACCATGTCGGTAATGCCTTTGCGCAAGATTTTGGGCGGTAGCGGCATATTGCCTACTTCCGCCATACCAGGGTAGCCCTTGGGGCCGCAATTCTTGAGTACCATGACGCAGGTCTCGTCAATGTCGAGTGCCTCATCGTCAATACGCGCATGAAAATCTTCAATATTCTCAAACACCACTGCGCGCCCGGTGTGCACCAAGAGTGCTGCGGTGGCTGCACTGGGCTTGATGACTGCACCTTTGGGGGCCAAGTTACCGCGCAGCACACAAATGCCCGCCTTATCCATAAAAGGCTTGTCTTGAGACATGATCACATCTGTATTGAAGTTTTCTGCATCTTCAATGTTCTCCCACACAGTTTTCCCGCTGGATGTTACTAAGTCTGTGTGTAAATGGTTGGCCATTTCTTTCATCACAGCCGGTATGCCGCCTGCATAGCAAAAGTCTTCCATGAGGTATTTGCCTGATGGTTGCAGGTTCAAAATGCACGGCAGGTCGGAGGCCAAGCGGTCAAAGTCTTCAAGTGTCAGGTCAATCCCCAAGCGACCTGCAATCGCCAGCATGTGCACTACCAAGTTGGTAGATCCACCAATGGCAGCGTTGATTTTGATGGCGTTTTCTAGTGACTTGCGGGTGATGATGTGGGACAGCTTTAAGTCCTCGTGCACCATAGCTACTGCGCGGCGACCGGCCATGCGGGCAATCACATTGCGGCGACCGTCTACTGCAGGGTAGGCGGCATTGCCGGGCAAGCCCAGTCCGAGTGACTCGACCATGCTGGCCATGGTGCTGGCGGTGCCCATTGTCATGCAGTGGCCGTGGCTGCGGTGCATGCAGCTTTCGGCCTCGTTAAAGTCTTTGATGCTCAGTGTGCCTGCGCGCACCTGCTCGCTCATTTGCCACATGCCAGTGCCCGAGCCCAGCTCTTTACCGCGCCACTTGCCGCTGAGCATGGGGCCGCCTGATACGCCGATGGTGGGCAGGTCGACACTGGCAGCGCCCATGATGAGCGCTGGGGTAGTTTTGTCGCAGCCCATGAGTAGCACCACGCCATCAATCGGGTTGGCACGGATGCTCTCCTCCACGTCCATCGAGGCAAGGTTGCGGTACAGCATGGCCGTGGGGCGCATAAAAGTCTCGCCCAAACTCATCACCGGAAATTCCAACGGAAAGCCACCTGCTTCGTAGACGCCGATTTTTACCTGTTCAGCCAGCGTGCGAAAGTGGCTGTTGCAAGGAGTGAGTTCGCTGAAAGTGTTGCAAATACCAATGACTGGACGGCCATCAAACTGGTCATGTGGAACGCCCTTGCCTTTGGTCCAGCTGCGGTACATAAAACCGTCTTTTCCATCGCGCCCAAACCATTGCTGGCTGCGCAGTTCTGCGGGTTTCTTTTTGCTGCTCATACGGTATCTTTCTGCATAAATTATTAAAAACTAGGGTATTTACTAATTTGTATAAGGTATTATCGTCATACCATTAAGATATCCGAATCAGTACAAACCATGATTAAAAACGTCCACGGCAATACAGTCGATCACCTAGGCGAAGCCATCGTCGCAGGCTACTACCCAGTGGGTAGTAGCATCCCGCCCGAGCCGCTGCTCTGCGCTGAGCTAGGCGTGAGTCGTACGGTGGTGCGCGAGTCAGTCAAATCATTGATTGCTAAAGGCTTGGTTACTACTGGTCCCAAGGTGGGTACACGTGTGCAGCCGTCTGACGCATGGAACTGGTTTGATCCTGATGTCATTACTTGGCAAAGTAAAGCCGGGCTGACTGCAGAGTTTTTGCGCGATCTGCAAGACCTGCGCCGCTTAGTAGAGCCCGCCGCCGTGCGCTTGGCTGCTGAGCGCGCCACTGAGCAAGACATTGCCGATATTGAAGCGGCATACGAAGGCATGAGGCACGCAGTAGAAGAGGGCGGTGATTACGTAAAGTATGACCTGCGCTTTCACCAAGGCTTGCTCAAGGCGTGTCGCAACCGCATGCTGGTGCAAATGAGTAAAGTGCTCAGTGCTTTGCTACGCACCAGCTTTGAAATATCCACTACCCGCAAAGATGGCCCGCGCAGCTCGCTGCCATTGCACCGCGCTGTGCTGGACGCCGTGATTGCCAAAAACCCAGCACGTGCAGAAAAAGCTATTTTGGTATTGATTGACGGTGCGCACGAAGATATTGAACAAGTGCTGACGATGCGCAAACGCTTGCCCAAACTCAATCAGCCTGCAACGCATTTGCGGGCTGCCTAAAGATTTATAAATACATTGCGTAAAAAATTAAATGAAAAAAATCTTAGACAAATTTTTCAAATTACTGGAACTTTTAGTGGTCACATGCCTGTTGGCGATGGTCATCATGGTGTTCGGCAACGTAGTGATGCGCTATGCGTTTAACTCAGGCATTCAGGTCAGCGAAGAAATGTCGCGTTACTGTTTTGTGTGGCTCACCTACCTCGGTGCGATGGTGGCGATGCGCGAAGGCGGACATTTGGGTGTGGACAGCATGATCAAAGCGCTGCCATTAGGCGGCAAAAAAATATGTGTGTTCTTAAGCGAATGCTTAATGCTGTTTTGCAATGTACTGTTCTTTATGGGCACCTACAAAATGCACGAACTTCAGGTCACCAATGCGTCGCCAGTGGTCGGCATATCCATGATTTGGATCTATGGCATTGGCTACCCAGTGTCCGTCATCATGGGCGCTTTCAATATTCACAAACTATATCTCTTGCTCACAGGGCAACTGGCTGAGGACCAAATGGTGCAAATCGTTGAGGCAGAGGGGCTCAAGGAAGCCGAAGCACAGCTAGGCATAAATCAACCCCACAACAATAGCGTGAAAGCCTAATGCCATGACTGTAGCAATCTTTGTATTTTCTCTAATTGGTGCCATGGCGCTTGGCATGCCTATAGCCTACGCGCTGCTGGTGTGTGGCGTGTGCTTGATGGGCTTTCTGGCCATTACGGGAGTCTTGCCTGCATTTGACAGCCAAATCTTGGCGCAGCGTTTTGTCGATGGCGCCGACAACTTTCCTCTGCTGGCAGTGCCGTTTTTCTTGCTGGCAGGCGAGTTCATGAATGCGGGCGGTTTGTCTAGGCGTATTGTGAACTTGGGTGTCGCTTGGGTAGGCCACTTCCGTGGCGGCTTGGGCTATGTGGTGGTCATTGCGGCCATCATCATGGCCTCGCTTTCTGGCTCTGCTGTGGCAGACACTGCTGCACTGGCAGCCATCTTAATTCCTATGATGAAGGCCGCGGGTTACAACGTGCCGCGCAGCGCGGGCTTAGTTGCAGCAGGCGGTATCATTGCGCCGGTGATCCCGCCTTCGATTGGCTTTATTATCTTTGGCGTGGCCGGCAACGTTTCCATTACCAAGCTGTTTTTGGCTGGCATCGTGCCAGGCATCATGATGGGTGTGGCCATTGCGATTGCGTGGTGGTGGGTGGCTAAAAAGGAAAATGTCAAACCTGGCCCTAAGCTGTCCATGAGCGAGCGCTTGAAGGTTACCTTCAATAGCAGCTTTGCGATTGTGCTGCCCATCATTATTATTGGCGGCATGAAGGCGGGGGTGTTCACGCCAACCGAGGCAGCAGTGGCAGCTGCGGTGTATTCATTCATCGTGGGCATGTTTATCTACCGCGAATTGCAGTGGAGCCAAGTCTATGGTTTGTTTTTGGCAGCAGGTAAAACAACCGCTGTGGTGATGTTTTTGGTGTCTGCTGCAATGGTGAGCGCCTGGTTAATCACCGTGGCTAACATTCCCAACGAAGTGGCCAATATGCTGTCGCCTTTTATGGACAACAAGACATTGCTGATGCTGATGATGATGATCTTGATCGTTATCGTGGGTACGGCGCTAGACTTTGCGCCCACAGTACTGATTTTGACGCCTGTCTTGATGCCCGTCGTGCTCAAAGCAGGCATTGACCCCGTGTATTTCGGCGTTTTGTTTATCATGAACAACGCGATTGGCTTGATTACGCCACCTGTAGGCACCGTGCTCAACGTCGTGTGCGGAGTTGCCAAAATTGACATGAACTCTGCATTCAAAGGCGTCATGCCTTTCTTGATTGCACAGCTGATAGTACTTTTTCTATTAGTGTTCATACCAGAATTAGTGACAACACCGCTCAAGTGGTGGATGCGCTGATAGGACCATTGATCTAACTTTACTTTTTAACCCGAAGGAGACTCCCCATGAAACGTCGCAATATCATTGCTCAAGCCGCACTCATCGCAGTCGGTTCCCTTTTTACTGCTTCAGCTGCGATGGCGCAGTTCAGTGAACGCAACATCAAAATTACCAACGGAGTGAATGAAGACCACCCTGTGGGCGCTGGTATCAAGAAAATGCAGGAAGTGCTGACTGCCAAGTCTGGCGGAAAAATGAAGATGACTGCTTTTTGGGGCGGCTCGGCAGGAAACGACCTGCAGGCTACACAGGCTTTGCGCGCAGGCACCCAAGAAATGGTGGTCTCGTCTAGCTCACCCCTGGTGGGCATCGTGAAAGAGCTAGGTGCATTTGATTTGCCATTCTTGTTTGCCAATGAAAAAGAAGCCGACGCAGTGCTAGATGGCCCAGCAGGTGTGTTCTTTAACAAAAAACTAGAAGATGCAGGACTAGTGAACTTGGCATACTGGGAAAACGGCTTTCGTAACCTGACCAACAGCAAGCGTGCGGTGAACAGGGTGGAAGACTTTGACGGCGTGAAAGTGCGCGTCATGCAAAACAATATCTTTTTGGACACCTTTAAAACGCTAGGTACCAATGCGGTACCGATGGCATTTGGCGAGGTGTTTACCGCGCTTGAGACCAAAACAATTGACGGGCAAGAGAATCCTTTTGTCACGATCAACTCTTCAAAGTTCTTTGAAGTGCAAAAGTACCTCAGCGTGACGCGCCATGCTTACACACCGTTTTTGGTGCTTTACAGCAAGAAGATGTTTGAGACCCTGAGCAAAGACGAGCAAGCTGCTTTGCGCGAAGCTGCCATTGAAGGCCAAAAAGTCCAGCGCAGCACGATTCGTGCAGTCGATAGCAAGGCTTTGGCTTCGCTGAAAGCCGCTGGCATGCAAGTCAATGAGATCACTCCCGCTGAGCAGCGCCGTATGTTTGAAAAGGTCAAGCCTGTGTACGAAAAGAACGCGGCCACTATCGGTGCGGATGCGATCAATGTAGTGGTGGATGCGCTGAAGAAGTCACGCGGCGGATAAGCTGTTGTTTGCGATGCGGCCTGAAGCTGTGGTGCAATCTGAGTATCAGAATTTAGACCCGCCAGACTGCTAATTGACAGGGCTGGTCTAAAAGCCGCTATAAGGCTAAAATAGAGGGCTTTACTGTAATTTTTTGCAGTAAAGCCTTTTTTGTCTTGTTGATTCGCCCGCATGAACGACCATTACGCCGCATTAGGTATCAGTAGCGCCGCAACCGAGGCGGAGATTAAAAAGGCGTTTCGCCAAAAGGCATCTAGCCTGCACCCTGATAAAAACAGCGCGCCCGATGCGCCTGCGCAGTTTAGAGCGGTGCAAGAAGCCTATGACGTGCTGTCTGATTTTGACAAACGCCAAGCCTACGACGATAACCGCCGCCGTAACCTGCTAGACAGCCCGCTAGAAACAGCACGCGAAATTTGGAACCCTTACTTCAGAGCGCTTATCTAAAATAATTCATTACTAGATCACTCACTGCATGCATTACTCTTCTTTTTTCTCCCAGTTGCGCTCAGCCTACCAGGCTGAGATTGATGATTTGTCTTTAGATTCTGAAGGCGGCTACGTGCTGCCGCAGCGCTTGGCCGAAAAGCGTAAGCAAATGGCTTTTTTGATCCAAATGATGACCCTGAGCCCCGAGATGGTGGCCGTGGTGTTTCACAAAGCATTTGAATTTACACAACCTGCGGTGATGGAGCATTTGCTCACACTCGAATCTGAAGAGTTTCCGCAGTGGCACAGCTTGGCAGGTGCAGTGCGCCTGCAGCCTTGGGCTGAGCCGTTGGCCAGCGCCGTGCTCAAAGACCCGATGGGCGAGTGGTTTTTGGCTGCTGCAGCGGGCCTGGAGTTCATGCTCAGCAAGCCTAGCGGTGCAGGCTTGTCGCACCATGATGATGAAGACGAGTACGAAGACGACGGCACCGATGGGCCTGTGATCCAGCTCGATGCTGACGACGCGGGCGACCTGAGCGACAAGCGTACCCGCGAGGAGGCCGCTGCCGACTGGATGGAAGAACAAGGCTTTGACCGCAAAGACTGATACACACACTGGAGCCCCCATGAGTAAGCACTTGGCCCTGATCACTAAAACCCAAAGCCTGATAGCCGCTGGCGACATTACGGGCGCTGAGCGCGCGCTGGTAGAGCTGGCTGATACCGAGGGAGACCAAGCACTGATGGTGGTGTTAGAGCAGCTGCCCGCCAAAGACATATTGGCCGTGATCCGCGAGTATGACAACTCTAAAGAGTCGGTTGTGAACCTGCTGGTCACGCCTGTGCAGTTTGCGCGTGCTGTGGTGATTGAGAAGCAGTACAAAGACCTTAGCCGTACGCACCTGCGCGGCATGGTCAACTCGATTATCTTTCGCTCTGATGCTGAGCCAGTGGAGTTTTTGACTGCCATTGGCGACCTTGAGGGCGGCGCGGATGCGCTGGCTGACTATTTTTCTGAAAAGTGGAGCCGCATAGAAGCCTTTGCGCGCACAGGCACGTTCGATGGGATGGAAGACGACGGCGAGATGCTGTCTGAACAGGCTTTGCTGGCCTCGGCCTATGTCAAGCCGCGTGTAGAGCAAGACGAGGTGGCCGACCAAGACTGGATGGAGCTGGCTTGGATTTTGCGCCACCAGTGCCCGGACTTGTTCATTGAAATGCTGTTGGTGCTACGCGCCAAAGCGCGGGCGTTTGACCTGGCCCAAGGCGAAGATGGCGAGACGGACGACGACGATGGCAAGGTAGAGACCAGCGCCACCGACCGCGGCAAAGCCACGCCTGCGGTGCGCGAGTCGGACGAAGAATCTGCTATTTAATCTGGCAGCACCTTTGCCGCGCCACAGTAACAGTCGCAGTCTGATGAGCTAACTATGCAAGAGCAGATCTCCAAACTATCTTCCAATCCCGCAGCAGTCTCGCTCTACGACGCGCGGCCTTTTTTTGAAAAGGCATTGGTCTACGGCGTGCAACACAATCTGATTGATACCGCCAAGCTAGACGCGATGAATGCCGATGCGCCCAAAGGCATGGTGCAAATAGCGCGCTATTTTGGCAACGAAAATCTGCGCCCAGACCTAGAGAAAGCCAAAGACCGCATGGTCAATTTGGTGAGCCTGTATTTGGAAAGCAGCTGCAGCGGCAGCCTGCACGAAGCTGCGCTAGAGCTGCAGCAACACTCGTTTTTGTCACGCTCCAAAGGTGGCTCCGACATGCTCAAAGCCTTGATCGGCATGCCCACCAGCACGCACTTTGGCATGGGCGAGCATGGCGGCTTTACCGACAAAGACATACCGCTCTTGGCCAAATGGGCGCTGCGCAGTTTGGCCGACTACCAAGCCGAGTTGGCCAGGCGCTGGCGTGTAGCGCTGGTCATCGACGCGGCATTGTGGATGGCAGACGCGCTGGGCATGGACCCCGATGTGCTGGAAGAGGCCGGCAAAGACGCCGAAGCCGTCATCCGCACCGCACTGCTGGTACACGCCTGCAAGCGCAGCAAAATGCCCGACTGGCCCAGCTTTGCCAGCATGGTGGTGGCGCTGCGCAAAAAAAGCGCGGCAGATGTGTCAATCGCATTGCCAGCCAAGCTGCCAGCGCAGTTTGCAGACACGGTGAACGCGGTGCGCCAGTCGGTCATGGCCGACATGGCCAAGATCTGCGACAGTGCGCATTCGCCGCGCAAGCTGTTTGACCAAACGCCTGCCTTCATAGGCCGCTATTTTTGGATAGAAGACGCACTGGCCGAAGTAGAGCACTACGAGCGCACCATCTCGAGCGCCTGGAGCAAAGCGACTGGCGGCCACACAGATGACGGCTCGCTGCTCACCATGCTGCTGTGCACCGCCACAGGCAGCACTGTCAAAACCATACTCACCGAAAAAGCCACCAGCGCCCTGGTGCGCAAAATTCGCAAGTCCCCGGCCACCGTCTGGCAACCCGAACTGGCCTTTGCCTTCATTCGCGAGCACGCACCCGCCCAGGACCAGAGCGATGCCAAGCGCCTGTGGACCGAGTTTGTAGCCGAGGCGCAGCCCACCTTGCTGAGCGATTTTGACCACACTGCCAAAGACGCGGTGGCTTTGTTGGCACACAACTGCAATATCGGCTAAACACGCCGTGCTCGGGTTGCCCAAGCTTCGGGCAAAATCACGGGTATGAACACTTCGCAGCCCCACCTCACCCACGCCGTATTGTTGACCGATGCAAGCGGCGTAGCCCGATTCAAAGACGAGCCTTGCATTTTGAGCGAGGGCACAGAGGCCGCGCGTTTGTCGCCACTGGCAGCGTCGGGCGGATTTCAGTTTCGCAGTAGCCCGGTGGGTTTTAAAAGCGCGTTTCACTGCACCACTACACCGCAGTGGCTCGTGGTGCTCAGCGGTGCTATGGAGATCGGACTGCAAGACGGCACTGCGCGCGTGTTTGGTGCAGGTGAGCGCTTTTATTCCAACGACACCTTGCCCAGCGGCGCGACGTTTGATGCCAAACTGCATGGTCATTGCAGCCGTCAGGTGGGTGATGCGCCGTTGGTGACGATGTTTGTGCGGTGCTAATTGCTATTATATTTATAGCTAACTATTGAATATCCACGTCGGAAAAGTGCTCGTTTTTTTCCTAAATGTGTATTTTGAATATGGATTGGCTTGTTTGTCTTGGTTGATTTGTTCTCCGCTCTGAATTACCTTGGTCGTCGCTGAGCTAACGGTAGAGCCAAACCTTGGTCACTCCAAACCGCGTGACTTAAAACAAACCCATAAGACAGGGTGAGCGACATGACGCATTGCCCGTCCAAGGTAAACAACGAAGAAATGCATTACCACGGGCTGTTAAAAACAATCCAAACCAAGAGACCAAGCCAGTCAGCGAAAAACCAGCTCGCCCTAACAAAACCTCACCGCGCCCCAGCAACCTCCAGCACAGTAAGCATCTCACTCAAGCCGCGCTTGCGCGCATGGGTCAGGGCACTCACGCCTTGGGCATCCAGCGCGTTGGCGTCCGCGCCTGCGCTGAGCAACTGGCGCACCATGCCTAATTGCCCTGTTTGCACACACAGCGTCAGCGCTGGTGTGCCGTTGGTCTTGGTGTTTTTGTCAGCGCCGTTTTGCAAAGCCAGATCAAGCGCGGCTGCGTCTTTGCTGCGAATGGCGGCGAACAATGCTGCATTGGGCGAGTCTGGTGCAGACTGCGCTTGGCTTTTCAGGCTGCCAGATGCTTTGGCTGCAGATCGGTTGTTGTCGGACTCTGCTTCAAAGGATGCGTTGCTGTCTTTCGCTGCATTTTGATCGTCCGAAGACTTGCTGCTGGGTTTGGCGCGTGCGGATATGGGTGCAGGCGAGGGTGCAGGCGATGGCACAGCGGGAGTTTCGGCCAAGGGTTCGGGCGCAGGTGCCTTGGCCAGCGCAGCATCTGTGCTGCGCTCAGTGCTGCGCTCAGTGCTGCGCTGGGGGGCTTGTGTTTTGCTGGCTGCGTCAGCAAGTTGCGCGTTTTTGGTTTGCGGCGATGCTGTCTCCGGCGTAGCGACTGATGGGGCAGGTCGTGCGTTGCTCAACGCGATCTCTTGGTCTTCGGCGGGGGCGCGGTCCCACTGCATGAACAGCAAGCCGCTCAGACCAAAGATGGCAATGGACGCTACGGCGCGGATCTTCCATTGGCTGTCGTTGGCAGCAGGCTTTAGGTGATTACTTTGGTCTTTTTCCGATGTGGATATTGGATAGTCAGCTATCAAATCAGGACTGATAGGGGTGCTTACAGCTTGCACACTGGCATCTCGCGGGGTATCGCCTGCGCTGCGCTGGTTTGCCAGCTGCGCGGCATAAGCCAGTATATTGGCGCGCACTTGTGCCGACGGGCCTGTCACCTTATTGCTCTGAGGATCGGCATCCAGCTCGGCTTGCGCAGCATGGTAGCGTGCTACCACATCGTCTTGGCGTGTCGGTTCGGTCATATGCGCACCTCGGCAAATTCAGTGAGCAAGCTTTTGAGCTTGCTGCGCGCATAGCGCAAACGGCTCTTGGCGGTCTCGTGGGTGGTGCCTGTGGCATCGGCAATCTCTTGCACACTCAATCCGCCTTCGGCTTGCATCAAAAACGCCTCGCGTTGGTCGGCAGGCAGGGCCTCTACTGCCGCAATCAGGGCTCGGGCTTGCTCACGCGACTCGATTTGCCGCAGCGGGCCAAAGCCTGAGTCGGCTATCAGCTGAGCGCGCAGCTGCACTGCCTCGTCGTCATCAGCGTCAATCGTGACGCTGCTGTGTGGCTTAAAAGCGCGCCAGTGGTCAACGATGCGGTGGTGCGCTAGCGTGAACAGCCAGGTTCTGAACTTGGCTCCATTGCGCCCTGCCTCGTAGCTGGGCGCTGCACGCGCCACTGCAAACCACAGCTCTTGTG
>JANPDG010000071.1:0-7408 GCA_031431335.1 Polaromonas sp.
AAGCGCACTAGATTCGCCACCTGTGGCGGCGCTTGCGCGGCCACACTGACCAATTGCAAGCGAGGCGAGCCCGCTAGATGGGCCAACGGCCCACGAGGGCTGGCCTTGCGCCGCGCGGCGAAGGGGCGCAAGACATAACGGGGGTCGCGTGCAGCGCGGCCACCAAGCGGAGCGCAGCGGTAGCGACTGGCCGCGCTACATGCGACAGCCCGTTATGTTAATTTTGCGAAGCAAAGTTACCCCGCAGCGGCTGCCAAGGCGCAGCGGGCTCAATGCCCGCTTCGTCTTGTACATCGTGCAACCGCGCGCAGCGCCTGGCTTCATAGGTGGTCGACGGCAAACCAAGGCAATCTATCACGCAACCCAGAGACGGCGCGGCGCTTGCTGAACTGCTGGTCAACTTAGCACTTTGCAACATAAGCAAGCGGCGTGACGGAACGGCCACAGGATTGCCCACACCTCCAATTCACTACATTTTTAATAGCTGCTTGCGCATCATTCTATTGGGCTACAGACCATTTTTATTCTCAATCTTCACAGCGACTCAGCTTTCTTCTCCACCCGGTGCAGCCTGGCCGGATGCGTAGCGTTATGCACTTCCTTGAGCTTGGCCAAGCTCACCAGGGTGTAGATCTGCGTGGTGTCCAGCTTGGCGTGGCCCAGCAGGCTTTGAATGAAGCGGATGTCGGCTCCGTTCTCCAGCATGTGGGTGGCGCAGGCCACGCGAAACAGATGGCAGGCACCGGGGTGCTGGATGCCCGCTTGGGTCAGCAGCCTTTTGACCTGGTCGCCTAGCTGGCTGGGACTGTAGGGCTGGCCGTCGTTGTTTAGGAACAGGTGGTAGCCGCTGTGCTGGGCATCTTCACTGCTGACCAACTCAGGGCGCACTTCGCGTACATACCTGTCTACCCAGGCGCAGGCCCGCTCGCCAATGGGCACCAGGCGGTCTTTGGCCCCTTTGCCCAGGCGCACCATGAGGGCGCCGCGTTCGGTGTCGATGTCAAACAGTTTAAGGCCTGCCAGCTCGAACCTGCGCACCCCGGTGGAGTACAGCACTTCGAGCATGGCACGCATGCGCAGGCCCTCAGGGGTGGCAATGTCGCAGCCGTTGAGCACTTCTTCAATCTGGGCAATCGACAGCAAGCCTTTGGGCAGGGCTTTGGGGCGGCTGGGCAGGTCTAGATCAGCGGCGGGGTTGTACAGCAGGTGGTTTTGCTTGGTGAGCCATTTGAACCAGGCTTGCAGCGGCAGGATCAGGCCGAGTTGGGCCGATACCGTCAAGGGCTGGCCGTTGTGTTTGCGGTAGTGGTAGACGTGCCTTTGGTAGCGCTCCAGGATGGGGCGGGTGATGTCTTGCGGGCGCGACAGGCCGCGCTCATCACACCAGCCAATGAAGCGGCCCAGGGCGTGGCGCTGGGCGGCGATGGTGCGCTGTGAGTAGGCCAGCACGGCCTGCCATTCATGAAAGGCGCTTTGGTAGCGGCTTAAAGGGTTGTGCGCTAGGGCCTGGGCGGGCAGGCTCACGCGCAGGCGGGCACCTGCTGGGGTGGTCTGGCCTGCATTGCCTGGCGCAGCGGCTTGGGTGGCCTTGGTGGCCTTGGTGGCCTTGGCGGGGGCGCTACGGCCTCGGGCGGGCTGGGTGGCTGTCTGTAGAGGTACAGCGCGTTTGCTGCGCTTGGCGCTGGCGTTGGGGGCGCTGGGGGCGGTGTTAGCGCTCATACGGCTTCGGCGGCTAAAGTGGCCAGGTGGGCGCTGTGCTGTAGTGGGTGCGGCGTATGGGCGGGCATGGCATGTGCGGGTGCGACATGTGCAGGTACGGCGTGTGCAGGTACGGCGTGTGCGTGCAGACTGGGGGTGGTGCTTGGATTCGCTGCTTGGTCGTCTGTTTTGCGGGGAAGCGTTGTGCCATGAGGGCTAGCGGCTGTTTTGCTACTGCGCGAACCCACCGCGTTAGCACCGTTTTGGGGGCGCGTTGACCCCGCGAACTGGCTATCTGCACCCCGCGAACTTGGATTCGTAGGTGCAGATTCAGGCGTTTTTACAGGCTGAGTTTGCAGCGATTGCAAAGCTGCGGTATCAATCAAACCGCACAGGTGCGGCTCGCCCGACGTGGGCGGCTGGTCATGCAGCAACTCGTATTCATAGCTCTGCCCACGCTGGCCACGGTGCGTGAGCAGGTACTCCATCGCGCACAGCCGCTCCAGGTGCAGCCGTGCCTGCGTGTCTGACAGCCCAGTGGCCGTGCGCACCTCGGTGCGGCTAAAGCGAATGTCGCGCTGCATCGCGCCCAGCATGGCCATCTTGGCGCGTACCAGCGCATGCACGCCCGTGAGCATGCGCCGCGTCTGCGGCGGCAGCTCGTCCAAACTGGTGCCCAAGACTTCATGCGCAATCTTGTTGGCCAGCGCGATATCTGCAAGGGTGGCCTCGATGTATTCCACCCGCTGGCCGTTCACGTCGACGCTGTGAATCTGCCGCTGATGTTGGTGCAAGAGCGTGATGGTGTCGATCAAGGTCAGGTACTTGTCATGGTCACGCCGGGTGCGGGTGCGGTCGTCCAGGAAGGTGAGCTGGTCGGCGTAGGGGTTGACGACCGCTAAGGATCTAAGCAGGCGTTGGGCGTTTTTATGGACGGTGAGGATGGCTTGCTTTTCGTGCTTCTTTTGCAGGCCCGCCAGGGTGCGCCGTGCCCTTTGCAGTTGGTGGATGGCTCTTGTCTGGTCGCGGTGTTCGTCCACAGAGAGCACCAGGCAGCGGTTCATCAGCTCCTCGTCTATGTCAATCGCTGTGGTGGTCATGAACAGGCTCATCGGCCCTTCGACGCGGTACTCCTGCGTGATCAGGTTGCCGGTGGCCGGGTCGGTGCCGGTACTGGCAATGGTGAGCTCGCCTTCGGACTGCAACAGCTTGAGTGCGTAGCTGGCGCGGGACGCGCCTTCTTCTTCGGCAATCGCCAATATCTTGTGCTTCAAGTTGGTCTGTCCCATGTAGAACAAGCTCTGCCCGGTCATGGCGCTGTACTGGATGCGCTCTTCTTCGGGGACGAAACTCAGGATGGCATCCATCAAACTGCTTTTGCCAGCGGCAGAGCTGCTTTGAATCACGATGGCCAGCGGCCGATCCAGCTTGCGGCTGACAGCAGCTAAATAGCCCACCAGCTTGTTGGTCGATTCGCCCACCACACCCGCCGCCTCAAAGTCGGCCAGAATGCGCCCCGGCAGGTCGGGCGAATTGAGCAGCTCCAAAGCGGCCATGTGTTCATCGGCGTTCATCGTAGGTTGCGCGGCCGCCTTGGGGGTGAGCGCCGCCTGGATGGCCTGCTCTTGCAGCGCTTCGAGTTTGAGCAGCATCCGGCCCAGGTCAGCCTTGAGCACCTCCTCGGTCACGCCCAGCTCGGCGGCGGCTTGGCTGAGGTAGGCGGCTCGGGCACGGGCGGCGTACAAATCAAAGGTGTCAACGTGGAAGTTGCCGCCGCCCGTCGTGTCCGTGGGCGCGTCCGTTGCCGCATCACCTGCATGCGCCACCAGTACATTCACTTTGAGCACCTCATAGGCCAAGTTCTTGGCCAGCCCGCGCACCCGCCAGCGCCTGGCCTGCATACCCTCGCCAAAGTGCAGCGTGACTTCATTGGCCGTGACTTCACTAGCAGGCTCGGGTGTGGGGGTGCGCGGCACCGGCTGGGTGTCAATGTCGATCACTGACGCTGCAATAGGCACAGCCTGCGCCGCTGTCATCGTCGCAGTGGCTGCGCCAGCTGCAACCCCCGTGGGCGCGTCAGCGCCTACGGGGGTTGCAGCTAAAGAAGAGGTCTTTTCTGCAACAGAGTTACTATGCTTTTCGTAGCTGCTTGCGCTATATTCTATTGGGCTAGAGGCCGATTTGTCTTGTAAATCTGGCGCTACAGGTACTTGCTCGGCCACGCGCTCGGGTGCTTTTCCCAGCACCGCTGACGGTGCTTTTCCTTTGCCTAACCAGCTCGCCTGGCGAACCAATAGCCCTAAACTTTTAGCCGCTGGCGTGACCTTGAGTGCGTACTCGTTGGCATCCATGCCTTTAGGAAACTGGATGCGCAAGCATTCCATGCCCTCAGCCATCAGAATGCCTGCCAGCTTCACGGCCGCACGCTCCCCAGCCTCGTCCCGGTCATACGCTATCAGCACCCGCGCGATGCCGTGCGTCTTGAAGGCTTGCAGCAGTTCATCGGTAAAGCCTTCCACGCCATACGCGGTGGTCACGTTGCGAAACCCGGCGCACCAGAAGGTCAGCGCGTCAATGATCGATTCGCACAGGATGATCTCTTTGCTGGCCGTGAACGCAGCCACGTTGAACACCCCGCGCCCGCGCGGCAAACCGTTGTCGTCTTGGTGCGCTGGCAAATACAAATGCAGCGGCGTGCCCGCGCGCAGCTTAGGCGTCACCTTGCGCCCGTACAGCTCGCACACCCCACCCTCTGCATCCAGCACCGGCACCACCAAGGAGCCATTGAAGTGCTCGTGCCCACTGGCGCGGTAGATGCCCAGCTTTTCTAATCGGGCGCGGATGTCTGCTCCCATCTTGCGGGTTTTATCAGGCAGGCGCAGGCCTAGCGTGCGGTTGGCGAAACCCAGTTGGAAGGTGTCGATCAGCTCGGGGTGATTGAGGCCACGCAACTGCAAATACGCCAGCGCCTCGGGCGACTGTTTTAAACACTGGTGGTAGTAGTCCACCACCTGCACCAGCACAGCCCGGTCGTCTGCGTCCAGCATCACCGGCGCGGCCAGGCTGCGCACGCTGGTGCGTTTGACGGGTTCGCCGCCCACGCAAACACCCCCAGCGGCTAAAGCAGAATCGTCTTTGAGCAATTCGACCGCATGGCGGAAACTCACCCCTTTGAGCTTCATCACCCAGTCAATCACCCCGCCGCCCACCTGGCAGCCAAAGCAGTGCCACAGATTTTTACTGGGGGTGATGACCAGGCTGGCGGTGTCGTCCTGGTGAAAGGGACATTTGCCGGCCCAGTCTTTGCCCATTTTGCGCAATTCCACCCCGGCACTCTCGACCAAGCGCTGGACGGAGACCTCGTCTTTTAACCGCTGAATGTCTGCGTCGGGGATGCGGGCCATGGGCAAGGTTCCTTCTAGATACTGTCAAGTTACATGAAATGTATTTTTATAGTATCATAAATGTACTTAACTTGGAAGCGCTTATGAACCCTGTACGTACCATACATGTCCCTTTGTCACCTACGGACTTGTTTGCTATGAGCTTTGGCCACCGATTGATTGCCCTGCGCCGCGAGCGTGCTTTGACCCAGCAAAGCTTTGCCGATGCCACCGATATCCATGTGCAGCAGATCAAGCGCTATGAGGCGGGCACGTCCCAGCCCTCGGCGGAGGCTTTGAAGAAGATTGCTAAATGCTTTGGAGTCACCACCGATTGGCTGCTGTTTGAAGAGCTTGAACGTGGGCCTGATGATGATTTGCGCTTGCAGTTTGAGGCCATGGGCCAGCTCTCGCCCGAGGAGAAGGGTGTGGCGCGCGCCGTGCTGGAAGGGCTACTGCTCAAGCATGCGGCACGCCGCTTTGCACCGGTGGCTGGCGTATGAGCGCGGCTAACGTGCTGGGCGCTGCCGTGGTAGCGCCGCGGATTGAATCGCGTATCTTGGTGGTGCGCGGGCTGCGGGTGATGATCGATGTGGACTTAGCCGCTTTGTACGGGGTAGAAACCAAGCGATTAAATGAGCAGGTCAAACGCAATGCAGCGCGTTTTCCGGGGGACTTTTTATTCCAACTCACAACGGCTGAGAAAGCCGAGGTGGTCGCAAATTGCGACCACCTCCAGAAATTGAAGTATTCCAAAGCACTGCCGTTTGCCTTCACAGAGCATGGCGCTATTCAAGCGGCTAATGTGCTGGCTTCCAGTCAAGCGGTGGAAATGGGCATTTATGTGGTGCGGGCGTTTGTGCATCTGCGCCAGGCCGCCGGACTCAATGCTGAGCTGTCCAAGCGCCTGGCGGAGCTGGAGCAAAAGACTGAGCGGGTGGAGATGAGCCACGATACCTTTAGCCGCAATACGCGCGCCCAGCTCAAGCAGGTGATGGATGCGCTGCGCGAGCTGATGGTGCCGCCTGAGCCGCCCAAACGACCGATTGGCTTTGTGACTCCTGAGGATAAATCCAAACCGAAGGCTAGCAAGGTGGCGCGTAAGAAGTAGCGCTCCTGTACGCGCTGAGGTGGTCGCAGTTTGCGACTACCTGCCCGGAACCCCAGTCTTAGCGGCTAAGGGGTTGTGGGTGGCTTTTTGTTTTAAAGAAGAAGATAGAAATACAAGAAGCAAATCTGGCTGTAGGCCAATAAAGAATGGCGCAAGAAGCTATTTATTTTGTAGCGAAATAAATGCTCAAGCCGATAGCATTTCTAGCCTAGTTTGTTTAGCTCAGCGTTCATTTCTCGCAGAAATTCATCTAATTTGAATCCAGACGGTACACGATGCAATGGATGCTTCAAGCGCTCAAGAAGATATCTTGCAAGCAAAGGCTTGGCTTGTTCAAGACTTAAACCAGCTACACGCTTTGGATCGAGTAGTACAGCAACCCCAATGAATTTGACTGGTACGCCGGTCCTGAAGTCTTTGTATTTTCCGCCTTTGTCGTGACCAGTTGCAAACCGTTCATTTGCCTCACTATCACTATCGACCGCGACAAATACTGCAACGAATTGCTCGACCTCGCCGCCAAAATCTCTTCGATCAAAATGATGGGCTAACGTATCTTCAAGCCAGACTCCTACATCACCGACTAAACGACCTACTTCTTCTGCTGTTACGCATGTGGCACGAATTCGCATAAAAATTATTTTAAAATTTTGTTACCGGGTGGAAGATTGAAATTAGTCAACATGTAGCCAAGTAAACGTATTTTTTCCTGCACCAATACTTGAAACGCAGATCCCGTCGTTTCTGGAACCATGCGCACATTCAAGGAATTTAGATAGCTCTGAGAGTAGCGATGATCTGGGTCAATAGATGTCCCAATCTTCCATGTATCCCCAGCATTTAAATGCATGTCGATACCTGGAGTACGAACGTTGGGGTACATCCCATCTCTTTGAGCGACCAAAGCATATTGGTACTCCTGCGGCCCTACATCATCAGCCCGCGTAATCAAACGATCTAGGGCAACAAATCCGCGATTTGTTCTGCGATCTAGGGTTTCTGGATCAAGTGGATCGTTAACTGGAGCAGAATTTAAACCACGTAAACCTGCTCCTCGCGACATCTGGTTAAAGAGATACTGAACAATCCCCGACGCTCAAACCCTACTGACAGCGCAACTTTCCTGATGCAGATCAACGACTTAGCGCAACTTTGCAGGCCCTATTCCTGTGTTGCGCTCACAAATTTTTCTAGAAGCGTATTTTAAGCCGCAATC
>JANPDG010000072.1:0-3491 GCA_031431335.1 Polaromonas sp.
GCTTAATGCAAAGCATCACGGATACGCCTGCCCCTCATCCGTCAAAATAGCCGCCAGCGGTACATCGTGTAGCTCGGGCTCAAATGTGGGCACGCTGGCATGCGAGTAGGCCAAGCCCACGGTCACAGGCTTGGGCCGCAAGGCTGCCAAAGTGCGGTCATAAAACCCGCCGCCATAGCCCAACCGGTAGCCGCCAGGGCCAAAACCTACGCAAGGGACGAACAGCAAGGTGGGCACGACAATTTCAGTGTCTTTAGGTTTAGGGATGTTGTAGGCGTCTTCTTCCATCGGGCAGCCGGGGTACCAGGCGTAGAAAGTGAGGGTTTTATTGATTTTGTCGACCACAGGCAGGCCGATTTTGCGGGGCGAGGTGCTGGCGCCGGTGCTGCTGGGCTGGGCGCTGCCCGTAACAGATGCTACAAAATGGGTGGCGGCGAGCAAGATGTTTTCTTGCGACTCGGGGGTTTTGGGGTCGTCAGCGGCGGCAAAATTGCCAAAGCTTGAGCCTAGCGCGCCGTCTTCTTGCCAGCGGTACAGGGCCGGCAGGGGATCAAATTCGCCTTTGATAGGCCAATAAGCGCCGATCACCACATCCGGGCGACCCACCAGCCAAATGCGCATGGCGCGCTGCAGGCGCTCGGCGCGCTCTAGGCGGTCGGGCATATTGAGGCGTTCGTCCACTAAACGTTTGCGTATTTCAGTTTTGTCCATAATCGGGGGTATGACCTGTAGTTTGAAACCAATGACCCAAAAATCTGCTCAAAAATTCACCTCGCTTATTCTGGCATGTTTAACCGCCTTGGCGATGCCTTTGGCTGCATGTGCCCAAAATCAACGTGGCGATGAACTCATCCTAGAGATGGGCCAAGCGTTTAAGCGCGGCGACAAAGCCCGCCTGACGGCCTTGCTGCCCCAGGCCCGTGGCCACGCGCTCGAGTCGCAGGCTGCCTACTGGGAGCTCAAAGCGCGCTTAGAGCAAGCCAGCGCGCAAGATGTAGAGGGCATGATGGCGCGCTATGCAGGCACCTACCATGAAGACCGCATGCGCAACGACTGGCTGCTTTTGCTAGGCCAGCGGCGCGACTGGACCAGCTTTGCCGCCGAGCATGCCAAATACCGCATGCAAGACGACCGCGAGGTGAAATGCTACGCCCTGCTGGTTGACGGTGTGCGCAGTGGCAGCTGGACCAAAGAGGCCACTGGCGAAGTGCTGCGCAACTGGTACGCCATCAAAGATGCAGACGACGGCTGCACCCTAGCGGCAGACCGTTTGTACACCGATAAAAAGATCACTGCGCTGGAGGTATGGCGCGAGGCACGCGTTAGCATGGAGGCCAACCGCGCGCGTGCCGCCGCTAATGCAGTGCAAATTGTCTCGCCTGATGCAGCAGCGTCGGTGGGCGATATTAACGCCAACCCGACCAAATACCTCACCGGTCGCGCATCAGCGCTGGGCACTGCGCGCCGTGAGCTGATTACGCTGGCACTGGTCAAACTGGCCACCAGTGACCCTGACGGCGCAGCCACATTGTTAGACGCCAAATGGTCTAGCCTGTTGTCAGCCGAGGAGCGCAGTTGGGCTTGGGGCGTGATTGGCAAGCAAGCCGCGCTCAAACTGTCTGACCAAGCTGGCAGCTACTACGCCAACGCGCGCAACGAGCATTTGAACGACGACCTGCTGGGCTGGAAAGTGCGCACCGCCCTGCGCGCCACCGAGATCAGCAAAGGCTGGCCGGTGGTGATAGCAGCGGTGAACGACATGAGCGATGAGGGTCGCAAAGACCCGACATTCGCCTATTGGAAAGCCCGCGCACTGAAAAACATGGTGGCCGGTAAATCTACCACGGTGATGAGTACGCCCCCAGGCGGCACGCTTACAGCGGTTTTGCGCCCCGAGCTGGCCGAAGCACAGGCGCTGCTAGAAGGCATTGCATCACCACGCGGCTTTTATGAAATGCTGGCCACCGAGGAGCTGGGCCAGCGCATCACCGCGCCTGCGCGCCCTGCTGCAGTGACGGCGGCTGAGAAAGAAGCGGCACGCTTAAACCCTGGCCTGAACCGCGCGCTGTACGCAATAGCCATCGGCCTGCGCAGCGAGGGCGTGCGCGAGTGGAACTACAGCACCAACCTGCACCAGCGCGGCGGCATGGCCGAGCGCGAGCTGCTGGCCGCAGCCGACTTTGCCTGCGAGCGGCAGGTGTGGGACCGCTGCATCAACACCAGCGAGCGCACCAAGGAGGCCATGGACACCGACCAGCGCTTTCCGATGCCGTTCAAAGACTCGGTGGTGCGCCGCAGCAAAGAAATCAACCTCGACCCCGCCTATGTGTATGGCCTGATTCGCCAAGAAAGCCGATTCATCATGGACGCACGCTCAGGCGTGGGGGCCTCGGGCCTGATGCAGGTGATGCCAGCCACCGCCCGCTGGACGGCTAAAAAGATCGGCATGGACGGCTTTACGGCCGACCAGATCAACAACCGTGACACCAACATTGCCATTGGCACAGCGTATTTAAAATTCGCGCTCGATGACTTTGCAGGTTCCATGCCGATGGCCGCTGCAGCGTACAACGCAGGCCCCAGCCGCCCACGCGCCTGGCGCAATGGGCCGACAATGGAGGCCGCCGCTTGGGCCGAAAATGTGCCGTTCGCCGAGACCCGCGACTATGTGAAAAAAGTGCTGAGTAACACCACCATGTACGCGGCTATTTTGACCGGACAACCGCAGAGCTTGAAAGCGCGGCTAGGCTTGGTGGGCCCGCGCGACAGCAGTGCGCCCGAGGTCAACAAAGACTTGCCTTGAAAGATAGTTTGTCCTTAAAAGCATAAATTACCTAAATTATTGGCATTTTTCCGACGTGGATATTAGATAGTTTGCTATTAAAATAATAGTTAAGTAAAAATGAATTGGCTTGTATGAATATTGTTGTTTTAGGTGGCTCAGGTTTTATCGGTAGCCATGTGTGCGAGAAACTCGCCGCAGCGGGTCACACCATCACAGTGCCCACCCGCCGTGTCGACGCTTCTAAACATCTGCTGCCGCTACCGCGCCTGACACTGGTGCCCTGCGATGTGCATAACCCGCAGCAACTTGCCCAAGCGGTGGCTGGCCACGACCTGCTGATTAACTTGGTAGCCGTGCTGCACGGCAATGAACAACGTTTTGAGCAAGTGCATGTGGCGCTGCCCAAGACCATTGCTAAAGCCTGCCACGCCACTGGGCTGCAGCGGGTCATCCACATCAGCTCCATAGGCGCTGCGCCAGACGCACCATCGATGTATCTGCGCAGCAAAGGGCGCGGCGAGCAGGTGTGGGCGGACAGCGGCTTGATGGTTAACCTGCTGCGGCCCAGCGTGGTGTTTGGCGCAGGCGACAAGTTGCTCAATGTGTTTGCCAGCTTGCAGCGCTTAGCGCCGCTGGTGCCATTAGCAGGCGCTGACACCCAGTTTCAACCCGTCTGGGTAGAAGATGTGGCGCAGGCGGTGGTGGC
>JANPDG010000073.1:0-7517 GCA_031431335.1 Polaromonas sp.
AACGCCGACTTTGACGGTGACCAAATGGCTGTGCACGTACCTTTGTCTGTGGAAGCGCAGATGGAGTGCCGCGCACTGATGCTGGCGTCTAACAACATCATCTTCCCTGCGTCTGGCGAGCCATCCATTGTGCCGTCACAAGACGTGGTACTGGGCCTCTACTACACCACCCGCGACCGTATCAACGGCAAAGGCGAAGGCTTGATCTTCTCTGACATCGGCGAAGTGCTGCGCGCTCTCGATGCCAAGCAAGTAGAGCTGACCGCCAAGATCGCGGTGCGTATCACCGAGTACACCAAGAACAAAGAGACGGGTGAATTCATCCCCTCGACGAAGCTGGTGGACACCACAGTGGGCCGTGCGCTGTTGTCAGAAATCTTGCCCAAGGGCTTGCCTTTCTCTAACATCAACAAAGCACTCAAGAAGAAAGAAATTTCTAAGCTGATCAATGTGTCTTTCCGCAAGTGCGGACTGAAAGAGACCGTGGTGTTTGCTGACAAGCTGCTGCAAAGCGGTTTCCGTTTGGCTACCCAAGCCGGTATCTCGATCGCTATCGACGACATGTTGGTGCCTAAAGAGAAGCAAAGCATCATTGACCGTGCCGAGAAGGAAGTCAAAGAAATTGCTAATCAGTATTCTTCAGGCTTGGTTACCGCAGGTGAGCGCTACAACAAAGTCGTGGACATCTGGGGCAAAGCCGGCGACGAAGTGTCTAAAGTGATGATGGCCCAGCTGTCTAAAGAAATGACCACGGACCGCCACGGCAAGCAAGTAGAGCAAGAGTCGTTCAACTCCATCTATAAGATGGCCGACTCTGGCGCGCGCGGCACTGCGGCGCCGATTCGCCAGGTGGCCGGTATGCGCGGTTTGATGGCCAAGCCCGACGGCTCGATCATCGAGACGCCTATTACGGCTAACTTCCGTGAAGGCTTGAACGTGTTGGAGTACTTTATCTCCACCCACGGTGCGCGTAAAGGCTTGGCCGACACTGCACTCAAAACCGCTAACTCGGGCTACCTGACACGCCGCTTGGTCGACGTGACCCAAGACCTGACCGTAACCGAAGACGACTGCGGTGCGCTAGAAGGACAACTTATGCGCGCTATCGTCGAAGGCGGCGAAGTGATCGAGTCTCTGCGTGACCGTATCTTGGGCCGCACAGCACTCGAAGATGTGCTGCATCCAGAAAATCGCTCTGTGCTGGTCAAGGCCGGTCAGATGCTGGAAGAAGACCAGATCGACGAAATCGAAGCCACTGGCCTCGATGAAGTCAAAGTGCGCACCGTGCTGAACTGCGAAACCCGTTACGGCCTGTGCGCTAAGTGCTACGGCCGCGACTTGGGCCGTGGTGGCTTTATCAACTACGGCGAAGCTGTGGGCATTATTGCTGCGCAGTCTATCGGCGAGCCAGGCACCCAGCTGACCATGCGCACCTTCCACATCGGTGGTGCCGCGTCGCGTGCGTCGATTGCGTCCAGCGTCGAAGCCAAGAGCAACGGTAGCATTGGCTTTAACGCCACCATGCGCTATGTGACTAACAGCAAAAAAGAGCTGGTAGTGATTGCACGCTCGGGCGAGATTATCATTGCAGACGACAACGGCCGCGAGCGCGAGCGCCATAAAGTGCCTTACGGCGCTGTGCTCACAGTCAAGGCTGATCAACAGATCAAAGCGGGCGCTATTTTGGCCAACTGGGATCCATTGACACGCCCGATCATTACTGAATTCGCGGGTCAAGCCAAGTTTGAGAACGTGGAAGAAGGCCTCACCGTAGCCAAGCAGGTGGACGATGTCACCGGCTTGTCCACCATGGTGGTGATCGATCCGAAGCGCCGTGGCGCGACCAAGATCGTGCGTCCGCAGGTCAAGCTGATCGACGCTTCGGGTAACGAAGTCAAAATCCCTGGCACCGACCACTCAGTGACGATCGGCTTCCAAATCGGCGCGCTGATCCAGGTGCGTGATGGTCAAGACGTAGGCCCTGGCGAGGTGCTAGCGCGTATTCCGGTCGAAGGCCAGAAGACGCGTGACATTACCGGTGGTTTGCCGCGTGTTGCTGAGCTGTTTGAAGCCCGTTCACCCAAAGACAAAGGCATGCTGGCCGAGATTACAGGTACTGTGTCGTTTGGTAAAGAAACCAAAGGCAAGGTTCGCTTGCAGATCACCGATCCAGACGGCAAAGTGTGGGACGAGCTGATTCCGAAAGAGAAAAGTATCCTCGTGCACGAAGGCCAAGTGGTCAACAAGGGCGAGAGCGTGGTGGACGGCCCAGCCGACCCACAAGATATCTTACGTTTGCTAGGTGTAGAAGAGCTGGCCCGCTATGTAGTGGACGAAGTGCAGGACGTGTACCGTTTGCAAGGCGTGAAGATCAACGACAAACACATTGAAGTGATTGTGCGTCAGATGCTGCGCCGCGTGGTGGTAGAGAACGCTGGCGATTCAAGCTACATCAACGGCGAGCAAATTGAGCGCTCTGAGATGCTAGACAAGAACGACGCGTTGCGCGCTGCAGGCAAGCTGCCTGTGACGTACACCAACTTGCTCTTGGGTATCACCAAGGCATCGTTGTCTACCGACAGCTTTATCTCTGCTGCGTCGTTCCAAGAGACCACCCGTGTGCTGACCGAGGCTGCCATCATGGGCAAGCGCGATACCTTGCGCGGTCTGAAGGAAAACGTGATTGTGGGTCGCTTGATCCCAGCGGGTACCGGTATTGCATTCCACAATGCACGCAAAGCCCGCGAAGCCATGGACGAGGCCGAGCGACGCGCTATTGCCGACTCCGAAGCCGCAGAATTGGCTGGCGGTACGACAGAAGAAGCGCCTCAAGGCGAAGCAGCTGAATAAGCTTTGAACCGACTGGCTTTGCAAAGGTAGAGTCAGTCAGGTGCTTGAATCCATCAAAAATAGCGTCTTGCTGCAAAGCAAGACGCTATTTTTATATGAGCAAACTATTCAGTATCCACGTCGGGAAACCACTATTTTTTCTTCCAAAGATGACTTTTGAGAGATGCTCAAGCACTGAGGGGTCATGCAGCCGCTAATCTAAGCAGCCTGCGCTTTAGAGCAAGCGCCTCAAATACCGCCCTGTATGGCTCGCCTCGTTGGCCGCTACGTCCTCTGGTGTGCCCACTGCCACCACTATGCCGCCGCCATCCCCGCCCTCGGGCCCCATATCAATCAGCCAGTCTGCCGTTTTGATCACGTCTAGGTTGTGCTCAATGATGACAATCGTGTTACCTGCGTCGCGCAGATGCTGCAGCACCTTGAGCAGCAGCTCAATGTCGGCAAAGTGCAGGCCCGTGGTGGGCTCGTCCAATATGTAGAGCGTGCGGCCTGTGTCTCGTTTGGAGAGCTCGAGCGCCAACTTCACACGCTGCGCTTCGCCGCCCGACAGCGTGGTGGCGGCTTGGCCTAGCTTGATATAAGACAGACCCACATCTAGCAAGGTTTGCAGCTTGCGTGCAATCGTCGGCACGGCTTTAAAAAACTCGTGTGCAGCCTCGACTGTCAGGTCAAGCACTTGCCAAATGTTTTTGCCTTTGTACAGCACTTCTAAAGTTTCGCGGTTGTAGCGCGCGCCTTTGCACACATCGCAGGGCACATACACATCGGGCAAAAAGTGCATTTCTACTTTGACCATGCCGTCGCCTTGGCAGGCTTCGCAGCGGCCACCGGCTACGTTAAAGCTAAAGCGCCCCGGGCCATAGCCGCGTTCGCGCGCCATCGGCACGTCGGCCATGAGTTCGCGAATGGGCGTGAACAGGCCCGTGTAAGTGGCCGGGTTGCTGCGCGGTGTGCGGCCTATGGGCGATTGGTCGACGTTGATCACTTTGTCAAAATGCTCTATGCCTTGAATGTCTTCGTGGGCCGCAGGCTCGTCGTGGGCGCGGTAGAGCGACTGCGCCACCGCAGCGTACAGTGTATCGTTCACCAAAGTCGATTTACCCGAGCCAGATACACCGGTAACGCAGGTGAGCAAGCCCACGGGAAACTCGGCATTCACATTGCGCAGATTGTTACCGGTGGCGTTCACAATGCGAATCGCCTGCATCTCGCCTTGTGTGGCCAGATGGTGGGCATTGCGCTCAGCCCACGCCAGCGCTTGGCGACTCGGTGCAGCTTTGTGTTTAGAGGCGGTAGATTTTTTACTCAATGCCGCCACAGGCTTAACCGTGGGCAGCCACTTGTGGCGCTTGGCAGGCACTGCGATGCTGCGTGCACCGCTCATGTACTGCCCTGTGAGCGAGGCTGGGTTGGCTTGCACTTCATCAGGCGTGCCTTGCGCCAGCACACGCCCGCCGTGCACACCTGCGCCAGGGCCTAGGTCAATCACATGGTCAGCCGCACGAATCATGTCCTCGTCGTGCTCGACTACCAGCACACTATTACCAATGTTGCGCAGGTGTTTGAGCGTGTCAATCAGTCGGTCGTTGTCCCGCTGGTGCAGGCCAATACTCGGCTCGTCCAGCACATACATCACGCCCGTCAGGCCACTGCCAATCTGCGAGGCCAGCCGAATGCGCTGCGACTCGCCGCCGCTGAGCGTCTCGGCGCTGCGGTTTAAGCTGAGGTAGTTCAATCCCACATCGTTTAAAAATTTGAGCCGCGCCGCAATCTCACTGATCACTTTGCTGGCAATCTCGGCCTTTGCACCCTTGAGCTGGAGCGTAGAAAAATAAGCATGGCATTCGCGCAGTGTGGATGCGTTGATCTCGTACAAGCGCTTGGCCTGTGGCCCCTCGCCCAGCTTGACGCTGCGCGCCTCGCGGCGCAGGCGCGTGCCCTCACAGCTCACGCAGGCCTGCACGCTGCGGTAGCGCGACAGGTCTTCGCGCACGATCACCGAGTCGGTTTCGCGGTAGCGCCGCTCCATGTTGGGCATGATGCCTTCAAACGGATGCTTCTTGGTGATCTTTTTGCCTGCCGATGCGCCCGAGTCCATGGTGTAGTTAAACTTAATCTCTTCCTCGCCGCTGCCCACCAGCATGGCCAACTGCACTTTTTCGTCCAGTGATTCAAACGATGCTTCGATGTCCGCGCCATAGTGCTTAGCTACCGATTCGAGCATGCTGAAGTAATAGCCATTGCGCCGGTCCCAGCCCTTCACCGCACCGCTGGCCAGGCTGAGCGATGGAAACGCCACCACCCGCGCCGGGTCAAAAAACTCCATCGTACCCAAGCCATCGCAGGTTGGGCAGGCACCCACAGGTGAGTTAAAAGAGAACAGACGCGGCTCCAGCTCGCTGATGGAGTAGCTGCACACTGGGCACGCAAACTTGGCGTTGAACAAATGCTCAACCTGTGTGTCCATCTCCAGTGCAATCGCCCGCCCCTCGGCCAAGCGCAGCGCCGCTTCAAAGCTCTCGGCCAAGCGCTGCTTCATCTCAGGTTTGGTTTTCAGGCGGTCTATCACCACATCAATGTCGTGCTTCTCGGCTTTTTTGAGCTTGGGCAGCGCGTCAAACTCGTACAGCGCCGCGTCTTTACCCGAGCCAATCCGAAAGCGCACATAGCCGCGCGCCTGCATGTCCTCAAACACATCTAAAAACTCGCCTTTTTTCTCGCGCGCAATCGGCGCGAGGATCATCAGCTTGGTGTCCTCGGGCAGCGCCAGCACGGCGTCCACCATTTGCGACACAGTTTGCGACTGCAGCGGCACGTCATGGTCAGGGCAGTGCGGCGTGCCCGCGCGGGCAAATAATAATCGCAGATAGTCGTGTATCTCAGTCACCGTGCCTACAGTGGAGCGCGGGTTGTGAGAGGTGGCTTTTTGTTCAATACTGATAGCGGGCGACAACCCTTCAATCACATCCACATCCGGCTTGTCCATCAGCTGCAAAAACTGCCGCGCATAGGTCGACAGGCTTTCTACATAGCGCCGCTGGCCTTCAGCGTACAGCGTGTCAAACGCCAGAGACGACTTGCCTGAGCCCGACAACCCGGTAATTACCACCAGCTGGTTGCGCGGAATATCCAAGTCGATATTCTTTAAATTGTGCGTGCGCGCACCGCGAATGGAGATTTGCTGGAGCGCCAGCGTACCCAAATATTTACCGTCAGTAGAAGTATTCACAGTCAGAGCCAAATCCAGAACAACCTAGCATCATAGCCCGAAGGAGATGTTTGGGGTGTTGAGCGTAAAGCTGTTGCGGCAGTGGAGCTCAGTGGAAAGGCATGCCAGCTTTAAGAAATGGCATGAATCAGCTAACTTACTTGTAACTACTGACGATTAAGTTAAATTAAGTTGTTGATTTATATGACTTTTTAAAATTTAGCACCATGCAATCAGCTAACTCTACAGCGATATTTAAGCGCAGTTTATTCAGAACTGCGTTGCCAAATAGCTCCGCGGCCAAGTGCATGCCGCCTTTACGTCCTTCAATCAATTTGCGCCTATGCAGACCAGCGACAGTAGCCTCATCGATAGTCCGTTTCTTTTGTATCCGATCTAGTGCAACGACGTCTTGCAATGACAGATCAGTCACCAAAAGCAAAAGGTGGCTAAAGGCGGGGTCAATTTCCTGGGCGTTAATACGCCTGCAACAAGTCGAAGGTGGCACCTGTCTTCTCAATCACGCTGCGCAGCGCTGGCGGTAGCTGCGACCAGCGCACCAGGTCTACCCGGATGGGTAAGGCGCTTTCTTCCAGTGCATAGCGGGCAGTGGCCAGCTCGCGGTCTGAGAAACGCACGTCGTCTAGGATTGCCAAGTCCAGGTCAGAGAAAGGCTTAGCTTTGCCATTGGTGCGAGAGCCAAATGCTTGCAACTGCGCGTGCGGCAGGTGCGCAGACAGAATAGCTTGTATTAGTTCAAGGTACTGGGGTTTAAGTTCAATCATCACCCGACCCTGCAGTTTGCAGTTTGCAGTGCCGCCAGCAGCGCATCTGCATCGCGCTTGAAGTCTGCAATGCACGCATACACCCGCTGCGCCACAACAGCATCGTAGGTGTGTGAGGTCAAATTGCGTTGGTCGCGGTAGTCAAACCATGCTTGCGGGTTGGCCAGCAGGCCACGTTCTGCGGCTAGACGAATCATGGCGCGGTAACTTAGGGCATCAACTGCATCTGTGCTGGCCACGTCTAACTCTAGGCGGCGTTTGAGCATCTTCCAGGCTAGTTCAAACGAGTACTCAAAACGCTGGATGCATGCGTCACGCAGTTCTTCATCGGCGGGCAAGCCCTGGGCGCGCACCAAGGCGCGCGATAGGAAGGCGAGGGCCTTTTCTAATGCGGATAAATCAAGCTTCATAAAACTATTGTTGCACAGCTAGCCGTATTAAAGAGCAGCGACAATACAGGGGCTGCATCCGCAGGTTTTTTCTACATTGCATCTTATTTTGCCAAATCCCTCCCCCACCACCATGCTGCCCACCGAGCGGCGCGCCAGCGCTTCGCTGGCGCTCATCTTTGCGCTGCGCATGCTGGGCTTGTTTTTGGTGTTGCCAGTGTTTGCGCTGGAGGCTGCCAAATACCCAGGCGGGGCGGATGTGGCGATGGTGGGGCTGGCGATGGG
>JANPDG010000074.1:0-10121 GCA_031431335.1 Polaromonas sp.
ATTGAAGAAGCGCCGTCGCCGTTTATTAGCGACGCCACGCGCAAGGCCATGGGCGAACAAGCCGTTGCGCTGGCCAAGGCGGTGAAGTACCAAAGCGCGGGCACGGTGGAGTTTGTGGTGGGCAAAGACCAGAGTTTTTACTTTTTGGAGATGAACACGCGCTTGCAGGTAGAGCACCCGGTGACCGAATGCATTACCGGACTGGACTTGGTAGAGCTGATGATTCGCGTGGCTGCGGGTGAGCCGCTACCGTTAGCGCAAAAAGATGTGCAGCGTAACGGCTGGGCGATGGAATGCCGTATCAATGCTGAAGATCCGTTCCGTAACTTCTTGCCTTCTACTGGCAGATTGGTGCGTTTTCAACCACCTGCGCAGACCATGCACCAGGCCAATACACAGGACCTGTATGGTGTGCGTGTTGACACTGGCGTACAAGACGGCGGTGAGATTCCGATGTACTACGACTCGATGATCGCCAAGCTCATCGTGCATGGTAAAGACCGGCTTGACGCCATTGCCAAGATGCGTGAGGCGCTCAATTCTTTTGTAATTCGCGGTGTTAGCAGCAACATACCTTTTCAAGCGGCCTTGCTGGCGCACCCTAAGTTTGTAAGTGGCGATTTCAACACCGGTTTTATTGCCGAAAACTACGCTAAAGGCTTTGTTGCTGAAGACGTGCCACACGACGACCCGAATGTGCTGAAAGCCATTGCCGCCTTTGTACGCCGCAAAGCGCACGAGCGCGAGGCGGGTATCAGTGGGCAACTGGCAGGCTACCAAGTAAAAGTAGAAAAAGATTACGTAGTGGTCGTGCTAAGTGCAGAAGGCCAGCATACCTATACACCCGTTCATATAGAAGAATATACAGGCCAAATAGGCTTTGCGCGCCTAAATATATGCTCAAACAGCTATGAAATTTATAGTGTGTCGCGGCTTAATGACATAGCCATTCACGGTACTATCAATGGTCAACCGTTCGCGGCGCAGGTAGACCGTGGCACCCGCAGCAACCCGCTGGCGCTGCGTGTGCAGCATAACGGTACGCAGATTGACGCGCTGGTGCTGCAGCCTCGCGTAGCAGATTTGCATAAACTGATGCCACATAAAATGCCGCCCGATATGAGCCGGTTTGTGCTGTCGCCCATGCCCGGCCTGCTGGTAGATGTGGCCGTGCAGGTGGGTCAAAAGGTACAGGCGGGCGAGCGCGTAGCCGTAATTGAAGCCATGAAGATGGAAAACGTGCTGTTTGCTGTGGCCGATGGTGTGGTGGGCAAAGTACTGGCAGCCAAAGGTGAATCGCTGAGTGTGGATCAGCCTATCGTAGAGTTTGCCTAAAATACACTTAGTAGGATGCAAACTATGAGCCCCACAGAATTTGAAGTCGCATTGCGTGCAGAGGCGTTTGATCCAGGGTTGCTTGTTGAAAAGCCTGTGGGCTACAGCATGGACTTGCATCAGCATCCGTTTGACGCGTTTGCCTTGATTGTCCAAGGCTCGCTGTCTATTAGCGTTAATGGGACAGAGACTACTTACCAAGTGGGTGATGTATTTCGTCTGCTGGCCAATACGCCCCATCTTGAAAGTGCAGTGCCTCATGGCGTGCGCTACCTTGTTGGGCGAAAACACCAACGGTTTAACTGTTCTTCGCAACCATGAACCAAGACGACGTATTGATTGTGGTGGACGCGCAAAACGGCTTTATGCCCGGTGGTGGCCTGCCTGTGGCGCGTGGCGACGAAGTGGTGCCGGTGATCAACCGCCTAGGCCAACTGTTTGCCAACGTGGTCATCACACAAGACTGGCACCCAGCAGGCCATGCCTCGTTTGCGTCTAGCCACGTAGGCAAAGCGCCGTATGACATGATGGACATGCCTTATGGCCCGCAGGTGCTGTGGCCAGACCACTGCGTACAAGGCACGCATGACGCAGCGTTGCACAAAGATTTGCATTTGCCGCATGCTCAGCTCATCATCCGCAAAGGCTTTCACTCGCAGGTAGACAGTTATTCAGCATTTATGGAGGCTGACCGCAAAACAAGCACGGGCCTAGCTGCATATCTGCAAGCACGCGGATTGCGCAAGGCTTATGTGTGCGGACTGGCCACTGATTTTTGCGTAGCGTGGACTGCGCTAGACGCGCGTGCAGCAGGCTTTGACGCAGTGGTGATTGAAGATGCGTGCCGCGCTATCGACCTGAACGGGTCACTCGCACAAGCTTGGAAAGACCTGCAAGCCGCTGGCGTGCAACGCCTGCAATCTAACGAAATAAGCTAGAAAAATGATGACTCGCCCTTTTAAAGTTCTCGGTATCCAACAAATTGCCATCGGGGCACCAGACAAAAGCCGCCTAAAAACGCTATGGGTAGACATGCTGGGACTAGAAGTCACGGGTAATTTCAAAAGCGAACGCGAAAACGTAGACGAGGACATTTGCGCTATTGGCAGCGGGCCGTTCAAGGTAGAAGTGGATTTGATGCAACCCATCGACCCCGACAAAAAGCCTGCTGTGCACACCACACCCTTAAACCACGTGGGCCTGTGGATTGACGACTTGCCCAAAGCGGTCGACTGGCTCACCGCCCAAGGCGTGCGCTTTGCACCCGGTGGCATACGCAAAGGAGCTGCGGGCTACGACATTACATTTTTGCACCCCAAAAGCAATGACGAGTTTCCAATTGCAGGCGAGGGTGTGTTGATTGAACTGGTGCAGGCTCCGCCCGAGGTGATAAAGGCTTTATCGAGCTAGTGTTTACCACTCAGTCACTTTGACTAAGTTTCCGGATGCATTAAGCCTTTGAATACTCGACGCGCTTTCGGCAAAGATAAAGTCCTCTGGCTGCCAGCCAATGCCATCGCCGTCAAACTCACGCTCGTACAAGGGGTATTTAGTGGCCTTGCTGCCCAACTCGCGAAACTCGGGCAAGTACCAGCACTTTTCTGCTTTCTGCGTTAACCAATCCGTAAAGTCGCCATTAAAAGCATCCACTTGCGTAAACGCCCACCACGTAGTTTGCCTGCGGTAAAACTTGGGATGTAAAAATTTGCGGTCGCCTTCGTCACGGATAGCAGAGCCTACTGCGCGAAACTCTAGACTGGGGTCAAACTTGTTAAAGCGGTCGTTGTACAGCCGCGCAATGCCTTCGCGGTTTTTGCGCCCCGCTTGCCATGAGGCGATGGACTCGTCGATTTCTTGGGGCAGCATAGAGTCGTACAGTGCAACGACAGCCAAGCCTTGTTCGAGCAGCCACAGGTTTAGATTAGTGCCATCAGGCAAAATAATATCACCCACAAATCGGCCATATTTGTCAATGGCTGCCCCCGGGCCTTCGCTGACTTTAAGCTCAGACACAAACTTGCATGGCAATGGGTTGTTGTTAAAACTTTTCAAAAATTTAGCTAATTTGACCACAGCAGTTTCTGCCTGGTGTTGCCTGTAGTCCTTAATTAACCCGGTGCCTTTGAGCTTGCCATCGCTGCCTTTGGCATCTGGCCGGTAGTGCAGCTCAGGCGCGTCGATGCGCTGCAGGCGAATGGTGATGGTGCCATTTTTAATAACAGACTCTATTTTGGACTTGCCTGTGACCGCGTCTTTTTTGCCTGGAATGCCTGCACCCTCATAGGCCAAGGTGGTTTTAAACCGCATTTGCCCGGCGAGTCTTATACGCACGCTGTCTGGCGTCACCGTCAGCATCAGCTTGGTAGTGTCTGCGTCCGATTTGCCGTTGGGCCAAAATTGGGCTAAATCGATACTGCCGCTGATCTCAAGCAGGTTGGTAGTGGCCATGCTATTTTCTCCTGATATCAAGATGTTTTGACTTATCAAAGCATATCTTGATCTGTTAAGGAGAAATTCACATGACAAAGCGAGCGATCAATGCATCGAGTTGTTACGAGCAGCTGCAGGGCAATACTGCTGGCTCACCCAAGTAGCGGTTAGGCAAGCTGCAGATCGCTAAGTATTTTCTCGGCAAATGGCGCTGAAGCCAGGTTGCCCGCTTGGGTCGCCGTAATGACAAAACTATCGTCAAACGCTTTGTAGTTGCGCCGAGTCGAGCTGGCGTAGCCGGGGTCGTAATGCAGCTCTAGCAGCTCGCGCACGACACCCTCTACTTGGCCAGCGTGCACACGCGCCTTCCAGTCGTCGATAACGGCAGCGCCGCGCAGGTCTTTCAGTACGTCTAGTCGTGCGCAAAAGAACGCTGGGTCTTTGACAAAAAAATCATAGTCTTCCATCAGCAGCTTCACGCGCTCTTGAATGGGCAGCTCTAGCCGCGCGCAGGCACTGGCGCGCAGGGCGGTCATCAGCGCGTCGGGCACGCTCACGTTGCCTACTTTTTTGCTCTCGCTCTCCGCCCACACCCCCTTTGCGGGGTCTAGCTTGCGCAGCGCGTCCCACACGCGGCTATCAAACTGCTTTTGGCTGGGTTGCGGTTGGCCGGGTATCAGCCCCAGCACCGAGCTGCGGTGCTCGGCCAAGGCTTCTAGGTCCAATACCTGCGCGCCTGCAGCCGCAAGGGACGTGAGCAAGCGGGTTTTTCCGCTGCCTGTGGGGCCGCAAATCACGCGGTAGTTAAACAGTGTGGCCAAGCGTGCGGTGTCCAGCAGCATCTCGGCGCGAAACGCCTTGTAGCCACCGTCGATGATGTGCACATCAAAACCAATTTGCGACAGCACCAGCGACAGCGAACCACTGCGCTGCCCACCGCGCCAGCAGTAGATTAATGGCTTCCAGTTTTTGGGCTTGTCGGCGCAGTGCGATTCAATATGCTGCGCAATATTGCGCGCCGCCATCACCGCGCCTTTTTTGCGTGCATCAAAAGCGCTGATTTGCTTGTATTCAGTGCCCACCTCGTGGCGCTCTTGGTCGTTCAGCGTGGGCCAGTTGACGGCTGCGGGCAAGCGGTCTAGCGCATATTCAGCTTCGCTGCGCGCATCGATGATGGTATGAAAACCGTTGAGTTGGGCTAGCGCATCGGGAGCGCTGATTTTGGTGAGAGGCATGAGGCTATTTCAACAGCTTTTTCAGCTCGGGCCACACATTGGCCAGCATGATGGGGTGGGCTTGGGCCTTGGGGTGAATGCGGTCAGCTTGGAACAGCTGTGTAGGGTCGGCTGTGTCAGCCACGCCTTTGAGAAAAAAGGGCACCAAGCCGGTTTTTTTGGCGGCAGCAACCTTTTCAAACGTGCCTGCAAACTGCTTGCCGTAGTCTGCGCCAAAGTTGGGCGGCAGTTGCATGCCGACCAGCAGCACTTTGGCCTTAGACTTTTGCGCTGCATCGGTCATGGCGCTTAGGTTGTCTGCCGTCATCGCCATGGGCAGGCCGCGCAGCGCATCGTTGGCGCCCAGCTCTATGACCACATGGGTAGGCTTGTGCTGCGCCAGCAGCGCGCCTAGGCGCGAGCGGCCGCCCGATGTCGTGTCACCACTGATGCTGGCGTTAACCACCTTGGCCGGGGTCTTCTCGGCCAGCAGTTTTTTCTCTAGCAGGGCAACCCAGCCTGTGCCGCGCGCTAAGCCATACTCAGCGCTCAGCGAGTCGCCCACCACCAAGATCACAGCGGTGCCTGCGGCAGCTTTGGCTGCAGAAGCAGGTGCCTTCGTGGCAGCGCTGCTGGGCAGGGCTGATAGCCCTAGGGCAGCGGCCAAGGCCAAAGTCGCGGTAAAGTGGGGCATATTTCGTTTTAACCATTCAAAATTCATGGCAGATTCCATTATTGCAGTAGAGCATGTGTCCAAAAGCGTCACAGACTCAACCGGTACTTTAGATATATTGCGCGATATCGATTTTTCAATAGCCAGTAAGGACACTTGCGCTATTGTCGGCGCTTCTGGTTCTGGCAAGAGCACGCTGCTGTCGATCATTGCTGGCTTGGACACACCCACGCGCGGAACAGTTCATTTAGCCGGGCAAGACCTGTTTACCATCAGCGAGGACGACCGCGCCGCTTGGCGTGCGCAAAAAGTAGGCTTTGTGTTCCAAAGCTTTCAGCTGCTGGGCAACTTGACGGCGCTAGAAAACGTGATGCTGCCGTTGGAATTAGCAGGGCGCAAAGACTCGCGCGCCGCCGCCACTGACATGCTCAAGCGCGTAGGCTTGGCCGAGCGGCTAGGGCACTACCCCAAGGTGATGAGCGGCGGCGAGCAGCAGCGCGTAGCACTCGCCCGCGCATTTGTGGTGCAGCCTGCCGTGTTGCTGGCCGACGAGCCCACCGGCAGCCTAGACCATGCCACTGGCGAGCGCGTAATGCAGCTCATGTTCGACCTGAACGCCGAGCTGGGCACCACGCTGGTCTTGGTCACCCACGACCGCGCCATTGCAGCGCGCTGCGCCAAACGCATTACTATCGAGGCGGGTGAGATTGCGGCTATGAATGGTGACTGATTGCAGCCTCATATTTTGAGGTGAGTTTTTGGAAGATTTTCGGGTAGTTTTCCGACGTGGGTATTGGATAGTTTGCTATTTATTTAGTAGTAAACTGTTGGAATGCTGAGATAGAGAATAGTAGCTTCGCTGTATCAACCGAGACTACAATAACTATCAAAATAATAGCTAACTATCTAATATTCACGTCGGGAAAACGCCGATTTCCTTGGTAAATATGACCCGTCGCAACAGCCAACGATAATAAAGGCATGTCAGCTACCAAAATACTCTACGGTTTTCATGCCGTTGGCGTGCGAGTTAAAACTGCGCCCACCTCTGTTGTTGAAATTTACTACGACAGCTCACGCAAAGACGCCCGCATGCGCAGCTTCATTGACAAAGCCAGCGAAGCACAGGTGCGCTTGATTGAGGCCGACGGCCTGCGACTGGCCAAAATGTGCGGCAGCCACGGCCACCAGGGCGTTGTGGCGATTGCGCAGGCAGTGAAGCAGGCTACGTCGCTGGACGAGTTGCTAGAAGACCTAGAGGCCTCTGCTGATAAAACCAATCCGTTGATTTTGGTTTTAGACGGCGTGACCGACCCGCACAACCTGGGCGCTGTGCTGCGCGTGGCCGATGGTGCGGGCGCGCACGCTGTGATAGCGCCCAAAGACCACGCCGTAGGCATCAACGCCACGGTCTCCAAGGTGGCCAGTGGCGCGGCTGAGACGGTGCCGTACTTTATGGTGACCAACTTGGCGCGCACCTTAAATGAGCTCAAAGAACGCAATATTTGGATTATTGGCACCAGCGACGATGCCGAAAAGACGATTTACGAC
The DNA here is from genome assembly GCA_031431335.1 of Polaromonas sp. Lineage (GTDB taxonomy): Bacteria > Pseudomonadota > Gammaproteobacteria > Burkholderiales > Burkholderiaceae_C > JAAFIP01. The sequence goes on from JANPDG010000074.1 coordinate 7,204, forward strand.
GTAGACCTCAAAGGCCCCGTGGCACTGGTGCTAGGCGCTGAAGGCCCCGGTATGCGCCAGTTGACGCGCAAAACCTGCGATGAGCTGGTCAGCATACCGATGCGCGGGGCGGTCGAAAGCCTTAACGTGTCGGTGGCCAGCGGCGTGTGTTTGTATGAAGCCCTGCGTCAGCGCAGCTAGTACCAATCCAGCGTACTTGAATCATCGAACGAACGAAAGAATCCACATGAAAAAACTCACTCTGCCACTACTAGCTATCTGCGCCACGTTGACGTTGGCTTTGGCTGGCTGCACCCAAGAGCAGCAAAACAAAATTCAGCGCGACATCCAAAACTGGACCGGCACCAATGGCGTGCTAGAGATTTATGCGGGTGACAAAGTGGCCCGCCGCTTCCTCAAAATCGACAAACTGTCCACCGCGCTGGGCACCGACGATAACAAGCCGCGCCCCTACCGCTTTGGCTACGGTGTGATGGACGAAAACCTCAATATGCTGGCTGACCCCGGCGAAAAGCGCGTGTATTTTGAGATCAGCGACTACGCCTCGAACTACGTGTTTTTTGAGAGCCCACGCTAAACCACGCTGCGCACCAGCCCAGTCACACCAAACCCAGCGCCCCCAGCGCCGCTCCCGCGCCCAGTACCCACAGCAGGTGCACGCGGGTGCGCCACACCAAAATGAGCGACACGCCAGTCAACAGCCACAGCGGCCAGTCTCTGGCCATTTGGTTGTGCGCAGCGGTCAGCAGCCAAGCCGTGGCAATCAAGAGCGAGATAGAAATAGGCGCAAGCGACGCTTTGGTAGCCAGCGCCAAGATGTGGGCAGGGTTGCGGTGCAGCCAACGCGTGGTGGCAAAGGTGAGGGTGCTGCTGGGCACCAAAATGCCGATAAACGTGGCCGCCAAGCCCGCTGCAGCGCTCCAATAGCTGCCTCCCATCGACAGGCCAATCTGCCAGCCAATGAGCGGGATAAACATCAGGTTAGGCCCCGGCGCGGCTTGGGCAATGGCGATGCTGGCGTTAAACTGCGCGTCGGTCAGCCAGCCCTGCTGGCCCACCACATAGCGCTGCATGTCAGGCGCAGTAGTGATAGCGCCGCCAATAGCCAGCAGCGAGAGCAGCAAAAAATGGCCAAATAGCGACATCCATTGGTCTGGTGTCATGGCGCATCTCCCGCAACTGGAGCCACCGCACCCGCACCCGCACCCGCGCGAGCGCTGCGCTGCGCGCGCCGCACCAGCACCCAAGCGTAGGCAAAAGCCGGCACGCCCAAGCCCAGCACCGTGTACACCAAAGGCAGGCGCAGCAGGCCCACAGCAATAAACGTCAGAGCAATCAGCGCGCAGCTGACTTTAAGCCCCAGCAGGTTGTGCTTTAAACCCGAGAGCATTTTGATGGCCGCAGCGCCAATCAGCCCCGCCGCAGCCGCGCCCATGCCGCGCACAGCGCCCGAAACCGCCTGTATGTGGGCAAACTGGCTGTACAGCGTAGCCAAAACCAACGCGATGATCATCGGCAAGGTCAAGATACCCGCGAGTGCGACCAGCGCGCCGCGCCAGCCAAAAAATCGGTTGCCCAAGATGATGCACAGGTTAATCACATTACCGCCGGGCAATATTTGCGATACCGCCCAGTCTTCGACAAACTCACGCTGCGTCAGCCAGCGCCGCTTGTCCACCATCTCACGCTGAATAATGGTCAGCACACCGCCAAAACCCTGCAGCGCCACGCTGTTTAAAGCCAAAAACAGCTCGCTGAGCGAAGCAGGGCGCTGGGCCAGGGCGGCAGCGTTGGCCGGGGAGTTCAAGTCAGATGCCATAGCCCCGATTATCACGCCCCGCACAGCCCGCGTAGCACTCTGAAGCTACGCCAGAGTCACTTGTGTGCAAGGTGATAAATTAGGTAAATGCTATTTTTTAATAGCAAGCTATTGAATATCCACGTCGGGAAAGTGCCTGAAAATCTTCCAAAACTTCAATCCATAAGATGCTATGGCAATTTGGCGCGGTTTCCCGCGGATTTTATGTTTCAGGTCGATACCGAGGAGGCGCAATCTCTAAGGTTGCAATTTGCAACCTTAGATGTGACCGACAAGGGCAGCAAAGATGGCAAGCCAGGGCGCGGGCGCCACAGCAAATATCTGCCGATGGCGTTTACTGAGCATGGTGCGATCATGGCGGCCACCCTGCTCAATAGCGCTCGTGCGACCGAGATCAGCGTGCATGTGGTGCGGGCGTTTGTGGAGTGGCGCTCGATGCTGGCCAACAACCGGGAACTGTCTAACAAGCTGCATTCACGGCCGATTGGGTTTATTACACGAGACGATAAGGCGAAGCTTAAAGCTAGCAAGGTGGCGCGTAAAACGTAGCGTGCCTGTGCACGCTTGGGTGGACAGCCTGTTCGATGCGCTGGTAAATTAATTTACTACACTATCAATAGCGAACTATTAAATATCTGCGTCGAAAAAGTGCCCTGTTTTCACCCTATATCAAGCATGCAACGCCTCAATTGACCGAGGGTTAGAGGCCACGATTTTGAGTAGCGCTCGGGCCGGGCCGGTGGGGCGTGTGCGGTGTTGCTCCCAGTTTTGGAGGGTGCGCAGGTTCACGCCAATCAGCTTGGCAAACTGGCTTTGGCTAATCTGCGCTGCTTCGCGGATTTGGCGCGCATCAGGGGCAGACAGCTCAGTTTCGCGCACGCCGCGCACGCTTTTGCCAGCGATATGGCGCTTCATCTCGCCCACGCCTTTGACCAACTGGTCGAAATGTTGCTTATCCATGGGTCAGTTCTTTCATAAGTTGTGCAAGCAGTTTGAGCTGTTCACGGGTCAGGTCTGTTTGCTCGTTTTTGGTATAGCCGTAGATTAAATAAATGTGGTCTGCAGCTACGTAGTGATAGTAAATAACGCGAGCACCGCC
>JANPDG010000075.1:0-5315 GCA_031431335.1 Polaromonas sp.
TCTGGCCAAGCCGAGCTGGTCATCGTGGTGGGCAGCCCCACCAGCTCCAACAGCAACCGGCTGGCTGAACTGGCCCTGAAACTGGGCGTACAAAGCTACATGATTGACAGCGCGGCCGAGCTGCAGCCTGCGTGGTTTGAAGGCGTCACCCGTGTGGGGCTGACTGCGGGGGCGTCGGCACCCGAAGTGTTGGTCAGCGAGGTGATAGACCGCATCAAAGCACTCGGCGCAGTGTCGATTCGCAAGATGGACGGCATTGCAGAGACGATTAAATTCCCGTTGCCTAAGGGGCTTAAACTGGCGGCCAGCGAGCATGTGGCCGACTCCAAGCTGCATGCCAGTGGCAAGTAATTTTTTTATGATCACTCAACTACAAACTGACATCACAAAGTGTTTTGAAGCGATTGTTCAACATCACCGTCACTTCATTCACCAAACCCCGTTATGGGTCGTGCCCGGTAAAGCGCTGGGCATCGACTGCCGCGAGGTGTGGCTCAAGCTGGAACACCTGCAAACCGGCGGCAGCTTTAAAGCGCGTGGCGCGCTGTACCGCTTGCTGTCCAATGTGGTGCCTAAGAGTGGCGTAGTGATTGCGTCGGGCGGCAACGCTGGCATAGCGTCGGCAGCGGCGGCCGCACAAATGGGTGTGCCATGTGAAGTGTTTTTGCCCGAAGTGTCCACCCAGGCCAAGCGCGCCCGCCTGCGCAGCATGGGCGCGCAAGTGACGGTGACGGGCGCCGCCTACGCGCAGGCCTTTGAGGCCTGCGTAGCGCGCCAAAAAGCCACCGGCGCGCTACAAAACCACGCTTATGACCAGATCGAGGTCGTAGCTGGCGCAGGCACCGTCGCCGCTGAAATTGAAGCCCAGCAAGGCGCGCTGCCAGACACCATGCTGGTGAGCGTAGGCGGCGGCGGGCTGATTGCGGGTATCGCAGCGCATTGTTTTGGCAGAAGTAAAGTCATCGCACTAGAGCCAATCTTGGCCCCCACGCTGCACGCGGCGCGCCAAGCAGGTCAGCCTGTCGATGTGGCAGTGAGCGGGGTGGCGGCAGACTCGTTGGGTGCCAAGCGCATTGGCGATATTTGCTGGAAAGTGCAAAGCGCACAAAGCCCCATCGGCGCAGCCATTCATGACGCATTGCTGCTGGACGACGCGGCGATCAAAACTGCCCAGCTGTGGCTGTGGCAAAACCTCAAGCTGGCGGTTGAGCCCGCAGCCGCCTTGGGCCTGGCTGCGCTACAAAGCGGCGCGTACAAGCCAGAGGCTCACGAGTCGGTGTGTTTGGTGCTCTGCGGAGCCAATATGGACCCGGCGAGTTTAAATGCTGCATCGATTTAGCATTGTCATATTAGTCCTAAATTAATAGCAAACTATTTAATATACACGTCGGAAAATTGCCTTATTTTCTTCCCAAAAGTAATTTTTAAATATGGCTGAGTCTGTCTCTCTGTTCCTGTGCGTCCGTTGTCTTTTTATACTGATACCTTACAGCCCAGCCAAGAAACTACAATCACTCCATGCTAGACACCACACTCCTTCGCAAAGACCTGCCCGCCGTAGTGGCCGCGCTGCAAAAACGTAAAAATCCGCAGCAATTTCTTGACGTTGACAAGTTCACGCAGCTGGACGCCGAGCGCAAAACTATCCAAGTGCGCACCGAAGAGCTCCAGTCCAAGCGCAATAGCCTGAGCAAGTCGATTGGCATGCTCAAAGCCAAAGGAGAAAACACCGATGCGGTGATGGCCGAGGTGGCCACCTACAAAGCTGAGTTAGAGGCGGGCGAAATCCGCACCGCCGCGATTCAAGCTGACCTTAACGCCATGATGATGACCCTGCCCAACCTGCCGCACGAGAGCGTGCCCGTAGGCGCAGGCGAAGACGGCAACGTAGAGCTGCGCAAGTGGGGCACGGTTCGCACGTTTGATTTTGAAGTCAAAGACCATGTCGATGTTGGCACGCCGCTGGGCCTGGACTTTGATACCGGCACCAAGCTGACCGGCACACGCTTTACGCTCATGCGCGGCCAGATCGCCCGCATGCACCGCGCGTTGGCGCAGTTCATGCTGGACGTGCAAACCACCGAGCACGGCTACACCGAGTGCTACACGCCCTACATTGTCAACACCAACACCCTGCGCGGCACGGGGCAACTGCCTAAGTTTGAAGAAGACTTGTTTGCAGTAAAAAAAGGCGGCCAAGAGGCTTCAGACAAAGAAGCTGGCGAGGCGCTGTACCTCATCCCCACCAGCGAAGTCACGCTCACCAACACCGTGGCCGATACCCTGCTAGCCGAGGCCGACTTGCCCATCAAGCTCACCGCCCACAGCCCCTGCTTCAGGTCTGAGGCGGGCAGCTACGGGCGCGATACGCGCGGCATGATTCGCCAGCACCAGTTTGACAAGGTAGAGATGGTGCAAATCGTCCATCCCGACACCAGCTATAGGGCCCTAGAAGAGATGACCGGCCACGCCGAAGCCATTTTGCAAAAGCTGGGCTTGCCTTACCGGGTGATGGCGCTGTGCACTGGCGACATGGGCTTTGGCGCGACCAAAACCTATGATTTAGAGGTGTGGCTGCCTGCCCAAAACACCTACCGCGAGATCAGCTCGGTTAGCAACTGCGAGAGCTTTCAAGCCCGCCGCATGCAGGCGCGCTTTAAAAACGCGCAGGGCAAAAACGAGCTGGTACACACCTTGAACGGCTCTGGTTTGGCAGTAGGCCGCACCCTCGTGGCCGTGCTAGAAAATTACCAAAATGCAGACGGCAGCGTCACCGTACCCGAAGCATTGCGCCCCTACATTGGTGGGCTAACCCAAATCGGCTAAATCAGAGCTCTGCTAAAATATGCACTTCGACAAATTAAAGCGTATCCGGAGGGGTGGCAGAGTGGTCGAATGTACCTGACTCGAAATCAGGCGTAGTAGCAATATTACCGAGGGTTCGAATCCCTCCTCCTCCGCCACCGCCACCGCATTGCACCATGCTTTGCTCCAGCCTGTACCATCACAGCTATGGAACTTGATTCGCGCTTTACTATTCCCGGCTCGCTAATGACACTGGTTTCCTCAAGTGAATCTGCGCGTGAGGACTGGGTCAACGTGCAGCTTAGCCGTACTTTCATCGCCAACGCCCGCACTGCACTGGTGGCAGCTGCCTTGGTCATCCCGCTGATCTTTTATGTGCTCTATAGTTTTGTACCCACCGTGTGGTTGTCTGTGTGGGCTGGTGTTGCAGCAGGCATGGCGCTGTACCGCCAATGGATTGTCAAAACCTATTTGCGCAGATACAGCAGGGTCAATGCGGCAACATTGAAGAAGTTTTTTGACCGCCATCGCTGGAGCTGGCCTGCCAGTGCTACGCTGTGGGCTGGTTCGATGTTTTTATACTTGGGTAAAGTGCCATTGACCAGCCAGTTCATATGTATTTTGGTGTTGGTGGGCATGGGCGCTCTGTCGGGCACGCTGATGTCCGCTCAGCTCAATAGTTTTCGTCTTTATGTGAGTGCGATTAGCATCACTTCCTTGTGCGCGGTCTTGGTGTCGTGGTATCAAAACGGGCAATGGAGCATGCAGTCGTTTGACATAGCGATGGTGGTATTGATTTTGATTTTTTGGAGCCTGCTGCTTAGCTCGGGCAATCGGTTTCATGCTGTGCAGCGACGGGGCTATGAGCTGCAATACGACAATGAGCGCTTGATAGCCTCGCTGCGCGAACAAACCGATAAAGCGATGCAGGCCGTCACGGTTAAAAACAGCCTGCTGGCCAACGCCGCACACGACCTGCGTCAGCCCGTGCATGCGCTGGCTTTTTATGCCGACTGGCTGCGCAACGAGCCCGACTTGGCCGCAGAAGTCGTACCTAAAATTTTATTGGCCACTGACTCGGTGAACACCTTGTTCAACAGTTTGTTTGATTTTGCCAAAATCGAGGCAGGCACAGTGCAACCGCAGTTTGCGGCAGTGCCGGTGTGTGAGCTGATCAATGATATGAAGCTGCAGTTCAGTCCGGCCGCACTTGACCGTCATATTGAGTTTCGCCAGCGCATCACCCCAGGCTATGTGTGGACAGACCCGGTGCTGATTCGCCGTATTGTGGGTAATTTGGTGGCCAATGCTATTCGCTATACCGATAAGGGCGGCGTACTGCTGACTACCCGGCTACGCCGAGGCTATATGTGGATTGAGGTGTGGGATACGGGCATTGGCATTGCGCTGGAGCACCAATCTGAAGTGTTCAGAGAGTTTTATAAAGCCTCTACCCACCAAGGCACCGAGGAGGGCTTTGGCTTGGGCTTGGCGATTGTTCAGCGATTGTCCAGCGTGCTGGGGCACCAAGTGACTTTGTGTTCTGTGCCTGGCCGTGGCACTTGCATGCGCGTGGAACTGGCACTGGCCAGCCCGCCATAGCGCGCCTGCTTGGCGGCTACTTGCTGAGCAACTACACAACACCGTGTGTTCTGGCCCAAAACGTAGCTTGCGTGCGGCTTTTCACCTCAATGCGGCGAAACAAGCGCCACAGATGCACTTTGACCGTGTGTTCGCTGATGCCCAGCTGCTCTGCGATGTCGCGGTTGGACAGGCCATCGTCGAGCAGTTTAAGCAACTGCTTCTGGCGCTTAGATAGCTTTTCGTTTTCTTGGGCGCTTTCGCCAAACTCACTCTCGGGTGCCACAATAGCGCGCAGAGACTGGCTCAGGTGGCTGGCACCAGCAGCTTTCTCTAAATACAGGTCAGCGCCTGCTTCTAGCGATAGGTCTTCATAGTCACTCGCGGGCGAGGCCGAGAGCACCACCAGCGGCGTATTAGGGTGGGCCGCACGCACCTCGCGCACGCCCGATACGCCGTGTGTGTCAGGCAGCTTCAGGTCTAGGCAGATCAGGTCAGGCTGGCCATGCTTGGCTGTTTGTTGCGCCATCACACCGACGCGGTCCATCTCAATGATGATCGCGTCGTTTTTTAGGCGCCTGAAGAGCATAACGACCGCTTCGCGCATCAGGGGATGGTCGTCGACAACAAAAATAAGCATGGGTAAATAGGTCAGTTATAGGTCTAAATTATCTAAAGCACTCTTTTGGTGCGTATGGAGATAACAATTTGAGCGCCATATGGTTCTAATAGTTCAGACCAATAGCCGAGCGTACATCGTACATGGTATCTTGCGCGACCTTCCTAGCACGCTCGCAACCTGCATTCACGATTTCCCGTACAACATTTGGATTATCTATGTAAGGCTTTGCCCTTGCAAGCATGGGCTGTTGTTCCACCAAAATCGCATCACTGACAGTTTTTTTGCATTCGATGCAGCCAATGCCTGC
>JANPDG010000076.1:0-8900 GCA_031431335.1 Polaromonas sp.
GCAATCTCGTCTTTGCTGACCAGCCACGGGCCTATTGGCCCGAAGGTGTCGCAGCCTTTACCTTTGTCCCACTGCGGGCCGCGTTCTAGCTGGTATTCGCGCTCGCTGATGTCGTTGACCAGTGTGTAGCCTGCGACAAAACTGAGCGCGTCTTTTTGGCTCACGTACTGCGCTACCGCACCTATGACGATACCTAGCTCAACCTCCCAGTCGGTTTTAACCGATCCTTTGGGCAGCATCACATCGTCGTTGGGGCCCCATGACGCAGCTGCAGCCTGCTCAGTAGATGTATCTTCTGCAGATGTTTTTTGGAAGAATTTAGGGTGGTTTTCCGACGTGGATATTAGATAGTTAGCTATTATTTATATGGCAATAATGAATAAACCACGTTCAGCTTACCCGATTAAGCCTGCCAAGCTGGCTTCTAGATGCTCGGTGGGCATGCGTTTAAAGCCTGAGCGGGCGTAGCGCTGCAGGCGGCCGATGCAAAACGACACCAGTACCGAGGCGCGTACATTGGCGTCTGCGGTGGGTGCTGCACTGCCGCTGGCCTCGCCCAGCTCGCGCAGGGCTTGCTTAAACGTAGATTCGAGCTTATCAAACAGCTGGTTCATGCGCTGGTGCAAGCGCTCGTTTTCAAACACTAAAGCGTCGCCTACCATTACGCGGGTCATGCCAGGGTTTTTCTCACCGAATTGCAGCAGCATGGTGATGATTTTGGCCACACGGGCTGCGGGCTGGGTTTCGCGTTCGGTGATTTGATTGGACAGGCCAAACACAGTTTGCTCGACAAACTCGATCAAGCCCTCAAACATTTGCGCCTTGCTGGCAAAGTGGCGGTACAGCGCGGCCTCCGACACATCTAGCTTGGCGGCCAGAGCGGCGGTGGTGACGCGCTCTGCGCCGGGCTGCTCGAGCATGGTGGCCAAGGCCTGTAAAATTTGCACACGGCGTTCGCCGGGCTTGGGGCGTTTGCGCGTGGGTGACTCGTCGCTGCCTAAGGTTAAATCGTTGTTTGAGTTGGTAGTTACTTCGGTCATGGGCTAAGTGTCGCGTACAAAAAGGTGCAGATAGATGCAAATTATGGTGGAATTGATTCTCTCATAGCAGTGTGACAAAGCGCGCAGCTATTGCGCGCGGATACCTCGGGTAAACGCGGGTGTAAAACTGCTGATGGCTTGGATTTGCGGCATGAGCGCGGGCAGCCACACCCGCACGCGCAGGCCGCGTTGCACGGGGTCTGAGTTGCCCGGGCCTGCAGGATGGCTGGCCGCGTTGATGTTGTGGTCGCTCAGCTCTAAATGCGCGCCGTGCAGGCGGGCGATTTCGTCTGCTATGGCCAGCCCTAGGCCCGTGCCTTCGCCGCTGGTGCCCTGCACACGGTAAAAGCGCTCGAGCACGCGTGTGCGCTCGTGCTCGGCAATGCCGGGGCCGTCGTCACACACTTCTAACAGCAGATGATCTGCTTGGCCTTCGTATGCCGCGGCGTGCCTGCAGCGCAGGGTCACACTGGCGCCGCGCGGCGTGTAGCGCAGTGCGTTATCGCACAGGTTGGTGAGCAGCTCGCGCAGCAGCCACTCGTAGCCCTGCACAATGAGCGCGCCTTGGCTGTCGTCAATGTCCAGGCCCAGGTCAATGCCTAGGTGCATGGCGGCGTCCAGCTGCTGCTCAAGCACGCTTGAGCACAGGGCTTGCAGGTCTACGCTTTGCATGGGCTGGCTGGCTGCCGACTGCGCATCGGCCCGCGACAGGGCAAGCAGCTGGTTGGCCAGCTGCGAGGTGCGGCGCGTGGCACTGCGCAGACGGTTGATTTCGTCTGCGCCCAGCGCAATGGTGGCGCTGGTTTTAGATGAACTGCTTTGCGTGTTGACGGCCTGCGCCCATGCCTCGACCTGCGCCTGCAGCCCGGCCAGCGGGGTGCGCAGCTGGTGCGCTGCATCGGCAATAAAGCGGCGCTGGGTTTGCGCCTGCGCGTCCACCAGTGCAAACAAGCGGTTGAGCGAGTTGACCAGCGGGCGCACCTCTTCGGGCGATGCGTTGGCGTCTATTGCACTCAAGTCGCGTGGCGAGCGGGTTTCTAGCGCGTCTTTGAGCGATAGCAGTGGGCGCAGGGCGCGCTGCACCGCCCAGTTCACGGCCAGCGCTGCGGCGGCAATCAAGAGCAGGTTGGGCAGCAGCACTTTAATGATCAAGGAGCGCAGCCAGTTTTGCCCCGTGTCTGAGCCGTCGGCCAGCATCACCACCAGCTCGCCACCCGCAGTCTGCGCGCGCTGGGCCACAATGCGGTAGGTTACCCCGCCCACCAGCTCGCTGTGAAACTCAGGCTCAAAAGTCGACGGTGTGGTGGTGCCCATCCAAGACTCGCCCACCAGCATGCGCCCGTCTACCGTGGCCAAGCCCCAGGCCGCCAAGCTTTCGCGCTCTTTTAAAAAGTCTTCAATCGCAGGGGCCAGCAGGATCACGGGCTCGCCCAGTGGCTGGCTGCCTTCGGCCACCACCGAGCCCACCAAGAGTGGCACCATGCGCTGGAGCAACACGTCTTGCTGCACCGCTGCGCTGCCCGCTGCAGCAAAGTCAAACCACGCACTCACACACGCTAGCGCCACCAGCGGCAGCAGCAGCATGATCAGCAGGCGGCGGCGCAGCCCGGCCATCACACCAGGCGTCTCTTTGGCATCGTGCGCTGTGAGCGGCGCGGGTGCACTAAGGGGAGAGTTGTCGGCCGCCATGGAGATGCTGTAGCGAGACGCAGCTAAGTCAAATGCTTTGCGTTGTTAAGCTGCTGGCGCGCTGGCTTGGCTGCCCTGCTCTAGCCGGTAGCCAAAGCCGCGAATCGAGCGCAACGCTATGCCGTGGGGCTCGAGCTTGCCGCGCAGCCGCGAGATATACACCTCGACTGCGTTGGCGGTGATCTCTTTGTCCCAGCCGGTCAGCGCGGCCAAGATTTTGTCTTTGGCCGCAGGCTTGGGCGCTTGCAGCAGCAGGTATTCCATTACCGTCCATTCGCGCGGGCCCAGCTCGATGTTTTGGCCGTTGGCATGCGCTTGGCGCAAAGCAGTGTCGAGTGTGAGGCCGCCAAAAGTCAACAGTGCCGAGGTGGCCGCTTGCGACCTGCGCAGCAGCGCGCGCAGGCGTGCCAGCAGCTCGGGCAGTTCAAACGGCTTGACCATGTAGTCGTCTGCACCCATATCCAGTCCCTGCACACGGTCTTGCAGCGCATCGCGCGCGGTCAAGATCATCACTGGCAGAGTGTGGCCTGTTTGGCGCATCTGGCGGGTGAGCTCCAGACCGTCACTGCGCGGCAGCCCAATGTCGATAATCGCCGCATCAAAAGCATCCGCAGCCAGCGCCTCAATGGCCTTTTCGGCACTGCCCACCCAGTCCACCGCATAGCCCGCCCCCGTCAGCCCCAGCTTGATGCCGCTGGCCACCATCACATCATCTTCAACAAGCAGGAGTCGCATGGTTTTCTTTTAAATGGGGTCAGATCACAATTATTTTAATGTGAACGAATCATCGTGCCATAGGCTTGGTCCGTCAAAATCTCCAGCAGCATGGCGTGGGGCACGCGCCCGTCCACAATGTGCACAGAGTTCACGCCGCTCTTGGCGGCGTCTAGCGCGCCCGCAATCTTGGGCAGCATGCCGCCCGAGATGGTGCCGTCTGCTACCAGCTCGTCAATTTGCTTGGCAGTCAGGTCAATCAGCAGTTTGCCTTGCTTGTCGAGCACGCCGCTGATATTGGTCAGCATCATCAGCTTTTCAGCGCGCAGCACGGTGGCCAGCTTTGCCGCCACCACGTCGGCGTTGATGTTGTAGCTCTCGTTGTTCTCGCCAAAGCCGATGGGGCTGATCACTGGAATAAAAGCGTCGTCTTGCAGCGCTTTGACCACGCTGGGGTCGATGCTTTCAATTTCACCCACCTGGCCAATATCGTGCTCGATATTGGCGTCTTTGTGGTCCATCATTTTGAGCTTTTTAGCGCGGATCAACCCGCCATCGCGGCCCGTCAAGCCCACAGCCTTGCCGCCTGCCGCGTTGATCAGGCCCACAATGTCTTGCTGCACTTCACCTGCCAGCACCCATTCCACCACTTCCATGGTCTCTGCGTCGGTCACTCGCATGCCTTGGATAAATTTGCCTTCTTTGCCCAAGCGCTTGAGCGCAGTTTCAATCTGCGGGCCACCGCCGTGCACGACCACAGGGTTCATGCCCACGAGTTTGAGCAGCACCACGTCTTCGGCAAAATCAGCTTGCAAGGCGGGGTCGGTCATGGCGTTGCCGCCATATTTAATCACCAGTGTTTTGCCATGAAATTTGCGAATATAGGGCAGGGCTTGGGCCAATATTTCGGCTTTGTCGCGGGGCGCAATATGCGAGAGGTCTACGGCGTCGGTGGTGGCTTTGTCAGTGGTCATGGGGGCTTGGTCGGTGCGGTAGGGTACAAAAACTGCGGTAGCTTAAATAATAGCCCATGATGTTGGGGTGTGGGCGGTTTTTTGTGCGCTCTTGTGGTTCGTGAAGATGTTAATTCAGAGTTGGAAGAAAAACGAGCACTTTTCCGACGTGGATATTCAATAGTTAGCTATTAAATTAGTAGTGTCGGCTAGCAAGTCAAAGGCTCCTCCTGCATCGCCTCAATCTGACCGTGCAGCGACTGCAACTGCTCATGCCAGTACGCACTGGTGCCAAAGTGTGGAAACGCGATCGGGAAAGCCGGGTCGTCCCAGCGGCGGGCCAGCCAGGCGCTGTAATGCACCAAGCGCAGCGTGCGCAGCGGCTCAATCAGTGCCAGCTCGCTGCGGTCAAACGGGCGAAACTGTTCATACCCGTCCAGCAGGGCCGACAACTGCTGTGTGCGCTGACGGCGGTCGCCAGACAGCAGCATCCACAGGTCTTGCACCGCAGGGCCCATGCGCGCATCGTCCAGGTCTACAAAATGCGGGCCAGCAGCTTGGGTGGTGCTGCCCTCGGGCGTCCACAAAATATTGCCAGGATGGCAGTCGCCGTGCAGCCTAATATGCTTGATGCTCTGGGTGTCTTTGCCCGCTACACCCGCCACCAACGCGCCGTCTGCACATGCCGCCACCAAGCCCATCGCCTCTTGATAGGCCGCGCGCCAAGCGGTGCACACCTCGGGCGCTACGGCGTCGTGCGCCAGCAGCCACTCATATGGCTCGGTGCCAAACGTGTTGATGTTGAGCGCGGGCCGCACGGCAAACGGCTGCATTGCGCCGACAGTGTGGATGCGCGCCAAAAACCGGCCAATCCATTCGAGCGTGTCCAAGTCGTCCAGCTCGGGTCGTCTGCCGCCTTTGCGCGGGCTGATGCTGTAGGCAAAGCCGTGAGCGTGGTGCAGCGTTTGGCCGTTCAGGGCTATCGGCGCGGCCAGCGGTATTTCGGCCAGCGCCAGCGCATGGGCAAAGTCGTGTTCTTCTTGAATTTGCGCATCGCTCCAGCGCTGTGGCCGGTAAAACTTGGCCACCACCGCGTCACTCGTTACCATATCGCTAGCTAAATTGGCTGCCAAGTCAGCCTCTGTGTGGGCCAAATACACTCTGTTTTCGTAGCTCGATAGCGTCATCAGCCTGCCGTCTAGCCGCAGCCCCGTGGCCTCTAGCGCGTCGATCACGGCGTCGGGCGTGAGCGTATCAAAAGGGTGCCGCGCGGTTTGTGCGCCGCTCATCACGCTTGCATCGACACCATGTGTCCCACGCGCGGGTCGCCCTGGCCTGCAAGCACCAGGGCATAAGCCTGCGCGGCAGCCGCTGGCCCTGTGTGGTGTTGCACAGTCATCCACGGTGCTTGCGGGTGGTTCACCTGGGTGCAAAAGCCGCGCCACGCGCTCACCAGCGTGGTGCCAAACACCTCTGCGCCCCAGTCTGCATAGCGCTTTTTAATTTGGGCAGGCGCAAAAAACAGGGTGGGCTTGGGGCCAGGAAGATCTTTGCCATTGCCCAAGTCGGCCACATGCGTGCCGCCAATCGAGCAGTTGTAGGCCAGCTGTGTAAAGCGGGTATGAATGTCGCGGCGCAGCTGCGCGCTGCCCGCAAAGTCTACATACACGCAGGCCGTGTCGGCAGCCAAAGCGTCAAGCTGCTCGTAGCTCAGCACGCGGCTGTAGCAGCCTAGGCTTTCACAAAAAGCCCGGTTGCGCTCGGACGTCAGGCCAATCACTTCAATACCTGAACGCTGGCTCAAAAAATATGCCGTGCCGTAGGCCGTTTTGCTCGAAGCGCTGGACACCAGCATGGTGCTTGCACCAAAAAATGCGTTATCAAACAGAAAATCGTCAATCAAAAACGAGGTGGTAAACAGCGGGCGCAGCAGTGCCTGTATGTCTTCAGTCTCTGGGGTGTACATCGGGTCGGCACTGCAGCGGGTGTACAGGTTGTAGACCGGGTGCAGTGCTGCGCGGTGCGCGGCGGTGTCTACCAAGCTGCCCGCAGCCAGCTTGCCGGGGGACAGCGTGGCGTGGGATGCAAACGGCCAGTAGCCATACAGCTGCTCGCCTAATGCGACATCGGCATGGCTGCTTTGCACCACGGTGCCAAAGCCCCACACCGGCACGGTGCCCCAGCCAGCCTGCCCCGTGGGAAAAAACTGCCAGTACTGCATCGCATCGCCAAACGCTGCGTAGGTAATGTTGTTTGAAGTGAACGAAAACTTGTCCACCCGCACGCGAACCTCGCCAGAAATGAGCGGCGCGTCGTCCGTGGTCACTAGCTGGGTTTGGGCGATGTGTTGGGTTTGGGTTATCAAGGTGGTAGTCATAGGTCTAACCATAGCCGATCTGGCCGATCTAATATGCTGCGCCGCCGCATTTATTTATTGAATGACTCCATGTTCTAAATCAATTTGCGTGAATCACTGCAACTGCCCATACTGCGCAGGCCAGTTCAGGGTAAGCAAAAAGAGGTGCATTAGCAACCCATGCATAACATTACTAAATTGGAGACAAGCATGTCCGGATTTTTAGACAAAGAACGCATCATTGCGGGGCCCGGGTTCAACCGTTGGCTCGTACCGCCCGCCGCTTTGGCCATTCACCTGTGTATCGGTATGGCCTATGGTTTTTCAGTCTTTTGGCTGCCGTTGTCCAAAGCCCTGGGCATTAAAGAGGCTGTCAAATGCGGCCCCGATGTCGGATTTTGGGGGCAATTATTTACCACCAGCTGCGACTGGCAAATTTCTACCTTGGGTTGGATGTACACCATGTTTTTCGTGATCCTGGGCTCGTCTGCAGCTACGTGGGGCGGTTGGCTAGAGCGCGCTGGTCCGCGCAAGGCAGGCGTCGTGTCGGCATGTTGCTGGTGCGGCGGTATGTTGATCTCGGCGCTGGGGGTTTATTTGCACCAGTTCTGGCTGATGATTTTGGGTTCTGGCGTGATTGGTGGCATCGGCTTGGGCTTGGGCTACATCTCGCCCGTCTCGACGCTGATCAAGTGGTTTCCAGACCGTCGCGGTATGGCTACCGGCATGGCGATTATGGGCTTTGGTGGTGGCGCGATGATTGGTTCGCCCATGGCTGCTGACCTGATGAAGCATTTTGCCACCCCGACAGATGTGGGCGTGATGCAAACCTTTGTCGTGATGGCTTTGGTGTATTTTGTGTTCATGATGGCAGGTGCCTTGGGTTACCGCGTCCCAGAGACCGGCTGGAAGCCCGCAGGCTGGACACCCCCGCCTGCACAGGTCAACAACGCCATGATCACGCAACGCCATGTGCACGTCAAAAAGGTCTGGGGTATTCCTCAGTTCTGGTTGATCTGGATGGTGCTGTGCATGAACGTGAGCGCGGGTATCGGCGTGATCGGCATGGCGTCTCCCATGTTGCAAGAAGTTTTTGGTGGCTCCTTGATCGGTGTGGCCAAGAAGTTTGGTGAGCTGGACAAAACCCAACTCGCCGCTATTGCAGGGGTCGCTGCTGGCTTTACCGCGTTGCTCAGCCTGTTTAATATCGGTGGCCGTTTCTTCTGGGCCAGCTTGTCTGACAAGATGGGTCGCAAAATGACTTACATCGTGTTCTTTGTACTCGGCGGGTTGATGTACTTCAGCGTGCCCAGCAGTTCAGCTGCAGGCTCTATCGTGCTGTTTGTCGGCGCGTTTTGCGTGATCTTGAGTATGTATGGCGGCGGGTTTGCCACCATACCTGCGTATTTGGCCGACATCTTTGGTACACAAATGGTCGGCGCTATCCATGGCCGCTTGCTGACCGCGTGGGCAACCGCCGGTGTGCTAGGCCCTGTGGTGGTGAACTACATGCGTGAATACCAGCTGGGCATGGGCATCCCGCGCGAGCAGGTGTACAACCAAACCATGTACATCTTGGTGGGCATGCTGGTGGTTGGCTTGATCTGCAATTTACTGGTCAAACCTATCGATCAAAAATGGTTCATGACCGACGCAGAGCTGGCTGCCGAGAAAAAGCTAGCGCACGAAAAGATGGTGGCATCCGAAGTTGGCAGCGCTGCAGCAACCAATGACTCGTCGGTGAGCCCAGCTATCGTCGCGTTTGCGTGGATTGCTGTGGGCCTGCCGCTGGCTTGGGGCGTGTACCGCACCTTGCAAAGCGTAGCCAAGTTCTTTGCATAAGCATTGAACCGTTAGTTGTTAACTAAACCCAAGTCCTGTGCTGCAGCGTTGTAGCACAGGCCATTTGTTATGAACCATCCTCGAGCTTCCAGTGAAATCAAGGCGGTGGCCATTGCCTCGCTAGACGACATGCGCCAGCGCATTCGCCAAAAAAGCAAACTCAAGGGCCGCCAAGCAGACGATGTGTCACTGCTAGAGGTGCGCGCTTTACTGGGCGCCAGGCCGGTGGATGGTTATCGACGAGATTTATTGATTGAGCAGTTGCACAAGCTCAACGACGCTTACCGCTGCCTGCACGACAGGCAT
>JANPDG010000077.1:0-4824 GCA_031431335.1 Polaromonas sp.
ATTATTCCATTGCACCCAGCATCTCGCCGGTAGTGCAAAAAGCGGTCAACCCGCAAACACACTGGAAGGAATTAGCCATGTCTACCGAAGCAAAATGCCCATTCTCGAGCGGCGCACGCCAACAAACCGTGGCCAACGCACCCACCAACGCAAGCTGGTGGCCTAACCAACTCAACGTGAAGATGCTGCACCAGCACTCTGCCAAGTCTGACCCCATGGGGGCAGACTTTGACTACGCAGCCGAGTTCAAAACTCTTGACCTGCACACTGTAGTCAAAGACCTCACTGCCTTGATGACCGACTCACAAGACTGGTGGCCTGCGGACTATGGCCACTATGGCCCGTTTTTTGTGCGCATGACCTGGCACGCCGCTGGCACCTACCGCATAGCGGACGGGCGCGGTGGCGCGGGCACGGGTGCGCAGCGGTTTGCGCCGCTCAACAGCTGGCCCGACAACGGCAACCTGGACAAAGCGCGCCGCCTGCTGTGGCCCATTAAGCAAAAGTATGGCCGCAAGCTATCTTGGGCTGATTTGATCGTGCTGGCAGGCACGGTGGCGATGGATTCGATGGGTTTTAAAACCTTTGGCTTTGGCGGCGGCCGTGCTGACATTTGGGAGCCTGAAGAGGACATTTACTGGGGGCCAGAGGGCAAGTGGTTAGCGGACGAGCGCTACAAAGGCGATCGGCAGTTAGACAACCCGCTAGCCGCTGTGCAGATGGGCTTGATCTACGTGAACCCCGAAGGCCCTAACGGCACGCCTGACCCACTGGGCTCTGCGCGCGACATTCGCGAAACATTTGCCCGCATGGCCATGAACGACTATGAGACCGTGGCGCTCACCGCAGGCGGCCACACCTTTGGCAAAAGCCACGGCGCAGCCGACCCTGGCAAATATGTGGGCCCAGAGCCCGAAGGCGCGGGCATCGAAAGCCAAGGCCTAGGCTGGAAAAACACCTTTGGCAGCGGCAAAGGTGCGCACACCATCACCAGCGGTATTGAAGGCGCTTGGACCAACAACCCCACTCAATGGGACAACGGTTATTTTGAAAATCTGTTTGGCTACGAGTGGGAATTAACCAAAAGCCCCGCTGGCGCGCACCAGTGGACACCGAAAGACAAATCGGCCAGTAGCAACGTGCCCGATGCGCACGACGCAAATAAGCGCCACGCAGCCATGATGACCACCGCTGATATGGCGATGCGCATGGACCCGGCTTACGAGAAAATCTCGCGCCACTTTATGGCCAACCCAGCAGAGTTTGCCGACGCATTCGCCCGCGCTTGGTTCAAGCTCACGCACCGCGACATGGGGCCGCGTGCGCGCTACCTAGGCGCACTGGTGCCTAAGGAAGAGCTGATCTGGCAAGACCCGATTGCAGCAGTTGACCACCCGCTGGTAGACGACAAAGACGTAGCAGGTTTGAAGGCCAGGTTGCTGGCCTCTGGCCTGTCTATTTCGCAACTGGTGAGCACGGCCTGGGCATCGGCGTCTACATTTCGCGGCAGTGACAAGCGCGGCGGTGCCAACGGCGCGCGCATTCGATTAGCGCCGCAAAAGGACTGGGCTGTTAACCAGCCGGCTGAGCTGGCCAAGGTGCTACAAAAACTAGAGGCGGTTCAAACAGAATTTAACGCTGCGCAATCAGGTGGCAAAAAGATCTCAATGGCTGACCTGATTGTTTTAGGTGGTGCAGCTGGCGTAGAGGCCGCTGCCAAAAAGGCGGGTGTGGATGCGAGAGTGCCGTTCTCGCCTGGCCGCATGGACGCATCGCAGGCGCAGACCGATGTAGATTCGTTTGCTGTGCTAGAGCCCACTGCCGATGGATTTCGCAACTACATCCGCAAAGGCCAAGAGGCGTTTGCCGCCGAGCTGCTGCTAGACAAAGCCAACCTGCTGACGCTGACTGCGCCTGAGATGACCGTGCTGATTGGCGGTATGCGGGCCTTGAATGCCAATGTGGCTCAAGCCCAGCATGGCGTGTTCACCCAGCAGCCTGAGGCGTTGACGAATAACTTCTTTGTGCATCTGATGGACATGAAAACAGTATGGCAAAAATCTGCTGCCCACGAAGGTGTGATGCAGGGCCGTGACCGATCTACTGGCACACCTAAATGGACAGGCACCACGGTAGACCTGGTGTTTGGCTCTAACTCGCAGCTGCGCGCCACTGCCGAGGTGTATGCCTGCCTTGACGCGCAGCAAACGTTTGTGCACGACTTTGTGGCGGCTTGGGACAAAGTGATGAACTTGGACCGCTATGATTTGACATGAGCTTGAAAAGCATTGCTTTAAGCTAAATCAATCACTTGCATCTGCGTTTTGCGTACCCACGCAGGCGCAGCCAAATGCTTGACCAGTAGGCGGTAAGTGTCCAGGTCAAAGGCCAGTGCACTGTGCCTCGTGCCAATGTCCCCGCGCACAGGCTGCGCACGGTGCACAGCGTTTTGACGCCAGCAGCTCATCGCTGACCTGCTTAAAACTCGGCGCATCTTCAACCAGCTGGTCGCTGATGCCCGTGAGCTTTTGGATAAAAAACGGAATACTGCAATCTGGGTTGACTAGCTTGCTGCAGCGCGCCACCTCCACCCCTCGGTCAAACCGCACCGCCGCAATCTCAGTGATACGACTGGTCAGGGCATTACCGCCAGTGGTTTCAAGGTCGAGCAGGACATAACCAGTCAGCATGATTTGGAAGAAAATTGAGCACTTTTCCGACGTAGATATTAGATAGTTTGCTATTATTTTAATAGTGATTTAGCCACATACTCACCCAGAGCCATGCTGCTGGTCAAACCCGGTGACTCGATACCAAACATATTGACTAAGCCTTGCACGCCGTGCACCGAGGGGCCGTCAATGCGAAAGTCGGGTGCGGCTTGGCCGGGGCCGTGGATCTTGGGGCGCACACCGCTGTAGCTGGGCTGCAGCGCATTGTCGGGCAGGCCAGGCCAGTACTTTCGCACAGCGGCATAAAAGCTGTTAGCGCGATCTGGGTCAACTGCGTAGTCAATGTCTTGTGGTGTGGCGATGTCCAGCCACTCTAAGTCAGGGCCAACCTTAGACTGCCCGCCCAGGTCAAAAGTCAGGTGCACACCCAGCCAACCGCCTTGCGGTGTAGGGTAGATCAGCTGACTGAACGGCGTTTTGCCCGCCAGGCTGTAGTAGCTGCCTTTGGCAAAGTACTCGCGCGGAATATGCTGGCTACCCAGGCCATCAAAGCTGCGGGCCAGTTGGCAAGCATGCAAGCTGGCGGCATTGATGAGGGTGTGGGCCTGCAGCTCGGTGACTTCGCCATCCATTGCAGATTGAGTCCTGATGGTGTGGGCCGAATGCTTAGATAGCTGCGCTGACACCACCTGCGTGCCCAGCGCCACCATACCGCCTGCATTTTCTAGGTCGCCCTGCAGCGCAAGCATCAGGCCGTGGCTGTCGACGATGCCTGTAGACGGCGAATGCAGCGCGGCCGTGCAGTGCAAATGCGGCTCCATGGCGATAGCCTGGGCAGCGCTGAACCAGTGGGTGGGCGCGCCGTTGGCAGTGGCTTTGTCTTGCATCGCGCGCAGGCTAGCGTGCTGCGATGTGTCGGTGGCCACCACCAGTTTGCCGCAGTTGCGGTGGTTTACGCCGCGCTCGGCGCAGTAGGCGTACAGCAGCGTTTTGCCGCGTACCGACAGCTGCGCTTTGAGCGAGCCAGGCGGGTACTGCAAGCCTGCGTGAATCACCTCGCTGTTGCGCGAGCTCACGCCTTGGCCAATAGCGGTTTCTTTCTCTAGCACCATCACCTCGCGGCCCTGCAGCGCCATAGCCCGGGCCACGGCCAGGCCGACCACACCCGCGCCAATGACCACTACATCGACTGTGTCCATGCCGATTCAAATCCTTCAAGAACATTCACCGCATTCACACCCAGCTCAGCGGCTGCGTAGCCGCCCTCGAGCACCAACACACATGGCAGGCCCAGCTTGGCAATACGCTGGCCCAAGCGCGTGAAGTCATCGCTTTGCAGCTTGAACTGAGAAATTGGGTCGCCTGCAAAGGTGTCCAGCCCCAGTGACACCACCAACGCCTGCGCCCCATGCTGCGCAATACGCCGACACGCGTGCTCTAGTGCCTCAAACCATGTGACCGTATCGGTGCCCGCAGGCAATGGCAGGTTCAAGTTAAAGCCTTCGCCTGCGCCCTCGCCTAGCTCATCGGCATGGCCTAGGTAAAACGGGTACTCAGTCAACGGGCTGCCGTGCAGGCTGGTAAACAGCACATCGTCGCGGGCATAAAAAATGCTTTGTGTGCCGTTGCCGTGGTGGTAGTCCACATCAAGAACAGCTACGCGCTGGCAACCGTTGTTCAGCAGGGCTTGGGCGGCTATTGCAGCATTGTTTAAAAAGCAATACCCGCCCATAAAGTCTGCCCCTGCATGGTGGCCAGGGGGCCGGGTGGCGCAAAACACCGCGCGCTCGCCTTGGCTCACCAGCATGGCTGCGCTGACTGCCGCGTCAGCGCCTGCCTTGGCCGCCGCCCAAGTGCCCGCCACCAAGGGCGTGCCGTTGTCCATCGAATACAGGCCCAGCTTGGCAATAAAGTTAGCAGGCTCTACATCGCTGCGCAGGGTGCGCACGGGCCACACGGATGGAAAGGGCTGCTGGTGGTGGTTAGCTGCGTCCAGCGCCAGCCACTGCACCCACGCCGTTTGTACAAACTGCAAATACCGCTGTGTGTGCACCTGCGCGAGCACGCTGGCGCTGTCTGCATGCGGGGCGCGCAGCGCGTGGCTGCGTGCCAGCAGCTCAGTGCGCACATAGTCGGCGCGCACTGGTTTTTC
>JANPDG010000078.1:0-3372 GCA_031431335.1 Polaromonas sp.
CAGCGCGAGGCAAACAGGGCACTTTCGCACTGTTCCTCGGTGGCATATTGGCGTTGAAACTCACGCATTGAAAGACCCGCTTGGAATTGAACTCGGTTCATTGGCATGGAATGCTCCCATAAAACTGTACGTATATACAGTATACGGCATTTGCAGCTTTGTCTGAGGCAGGTAACTAATCAGGAAAATAAGCACTTTTCCGAAGTGGATATTCAATAGTTTGCTATCATTTTAATACTAAAACTCAATGCCAAACCTGCCGCGCCACCCGCACCATGTTCTCGCCCATCACCAGCGCCACATCGGCGGGTGTCATGCCGACTTTGGCCAGTGCCTCGGGCAGTAGCTGCCAGGTGTCCACGGGGGTGTAGCTCATGCGAGCAATGGCGCGGTTGTAGCCGGCTTCGCGCGGCCACCAGTACACGGGGTCGTAGTGGCCGGGTGGGTTGTCGTTCAGCTCGGGTTGCCTAAAACTAATGTCCAGGCCAATGCCCACATGCTGCACACCTACTAGGTCGGCCACATAGGCCGCGTGGCGCGCCATATCGGTGGCAGTGGGCGTGTTGTTGCCTAAAAACGCTGACACGCCCGACAAACACACCACACCGCCGGTGGCTGCGCTGGCTTTGATTTGCTCGTCAGTGATGTTGCGGCCATGCTCAGCCAGCTTGAGCGGGTTGGCGTGGCTAAAAATCACGGGTTTGCTGGATGCCGCCATGATGTCCAGACTGCATTTGCGGCCTGTGTGCGAGCAGTCCATGAACATGCCTGCGTCATTGACGGCTTGCACCATGCGCTTGCCCAGCGGCGTTAAACCGCGCTCCACGTCGTGGCAGCCGTCGGCCACGCTGTTGTTGCGGTTGTAGGCAAAGTGAATTTGCCGCACGCCCAGGTCGCTGTACATCTGCACCATCTCGGGCTGGTTCATCAGCGGCATGGCACCTTCTAGGTCAAACCCAATGGCGATTTGGCCGTTGGCTTGGGCTTTTTCAATGTCGGCCAGACTGCCAGCTAGGGCGAATTTATCAGGCTGCGCAGCAATCTTGGCACGAAACGCGCCCAACACCGCCATCACCTGCGTAACCGGGTTCATGTCCATCCCCACGTTAATCGACACAAAATTCACACCGACTTTGCGCAGGTCGTCAATCGGTGTGAAGTCTGCATCAGGATGTAGCGGCAGGCAGGCGTGGGATTCCCAGTGGATGGACATACGTTTCTCCTCGTATTTGATGGTTTAAATACTATACAGGGCATGGGGCTGGCTTGTCTTCGCCAAGACTTTGGCAGGCAGCCCAGAGGGCTGGGTTTTGCATATTTAAAGCATATTATGCGAAAATACTACTACATTAATAGCAAACTATCTATATTCCACGTCGGAAAACCGCCTAAAAACTTACCTAAAATTAATATTTAAATATGGGCGCGCTTAAAGCCTTCAGATGCTTGCATCAGGCTTTGGGTATAGGCGTCTTTGACTTGGTGGGCGGACAGTTCGCCCGATGAGAGCATTTCTACGGTTTTGCCGCGCTGCATCACCATCAGCCGCTCGCACAGGTGGGTGACTACCGCTAAATCGTGGCTCACCATGATGAAGGTTAGGCCGCGGCGGTGGCGCAGGGCTTCTAGCAAATTGAGCACTTCGGCTTGCACAGAGGCATCCAGCGCCGAGGTGGGCTCGTCGAGCAGCAAAATTTGCGGCTCCAAAATCAGGGCGCGGGCAATGGCGATGCGCTGGCGCTGGCCGCCTGAGAGCTGGTGTGGGTAGCGAAAGCGAAAGCCGCTGCCTAGGCCGACTTCGTCGAGTGCTTTTTCAATGCGCTGCTCGGCTTCGCCGATGTTGTGAATGGCCAGTGGCTCGGCCAGGATGCGGTCGACAGTTTGGCGCGGGTGCAGCGAGCCGTAGGGGTCTTGGAACACCATTTGCACTTGACGGCGGAAAGCGATCGACCCGGGCAAGGGCAGGATGGTGGTTGAATTAGCGCCCTGCCCGTCGGTTAACTGCACGGTACCCGCCACTTTGGGTGCCAGGCCGCAGATGGCGCGCAGCACGGTAGATTTGCCCGAGCCAGACTCGCCCACTATGCCAAAGCTCTCGCCGGGCTGCACGGTAAATGAGGTGTCGGCCACGGCGACAAAGCGGTCGTACTCTACGCGCATGCCGGTCACCTTAATGCCTACCGAGGCACGGGAGCCGATAGCAGGTATTGTGCTGGCAGCCGTTGGATTCAACACAACATTGGTCATTAGATTTACCGTTGAGTCAGCTGCGGCAGGTGTCATCACAGCGCCCACTCAGGTTGGCGGTTCAGCGTGGCCAGCGGGTGCACGGGCTTGCCCAGCTGCGGCAGGCAAGCCATGAGGCCGCGTGTGTAGGGGTGCTTGGCGTCTGCCAGGCCGCCGGCTTGCAGCTCTTCGACCACTTTGCCTGCGTACATCACCAAAATACGGTCGCAAAATGATGACACCAAGCGCAGGTCGTGCGAGACAAATATCAGGCCCATGCCGCGCCCTGTTACCAGCTTGTCCATGATCGACAGCACTTGCAGCTGCACCGTCACGTCCAGCGCCGAAGTGGGCTCGTCAGCAATCAGCATGTCGGGCTCGGCAATCAGCATCATGGCAATCATGGCGCGCTGGCCCATGCCGCCTGAGACTTCGTGCGGGTAGAGGCGGTAGACGCGCGCGGGGTCGTCGATGCTGACTGACTCTAGCGCGGCCAGCGCCCTGGCCTTGGCCTCGCTGCTTGAGACCTTTGTGTGTGCGCGCAAAGTTTCTTCAATCTGCTTGCCAATCGTCATCACTGGGTTGAGCGAAAACTTGGGGTCTTGCAAAATCATGGCGATGCGGCCGCCGCGCAGGGCGCGCCGCTGCTTTGTGTCGCAGTGGAGCAGGTCAATGCCGTCAAAGCGCAGTTGCTTGGCGCTGATGCGCCCCTCAGGTGCTGTCAGCCCTAAGATAGCGCGGCCAGTTTGTGACTTGCCAGAGCCCGACTCGCCCACAATGCCCAAACGCTCGCGCCCCAGCGTGAACGACACGCCGCGCACCACTTCAGTCATGCCGCCGCCGCGCGCTGGGTAGGCTACGCGCAGGTCATCTACAACGAGCAAAGGTTCTTTAGATGCATTAGACATATCAGACGTGCTAGCGGCTTGGGTCATAGGCACTTTTTACTTGGCACTTTTAGGGTCCAGCGCATCGCGCAGCCCATCGCCCAGCAAATTAAAAGCCAAGCTCACAATAAAAATAGCTGCGCCAGGCGCCGCCGCCACCCACCATTGGTCCAGCACGTAGGCCCGGCCATTGGCAATGAGGGCGCCCCACTCGGGCATAGGCGGCTGCGCGCCCAAGCCCAAAAACCCTAGGCCAGCC
>JANPDG010000079.1:0-29141 GCA_031431335.1 Polaromonas sp.
GGGTCAATGTCCACAGACAAATCGGTGGGGGTGGCTAAAAAGTGGGCAGAGGTGGCGGCATTCATAATGCTTTAACTATAAACAAATCAACGCAAAATGTGCTGCTGTAAAGATTGGGTTTATGGTAAATTCAAAGCATAAAAATTCTCAAAAATAAAATTCAAAGCATAAAAATATGATAAATGAGCTAGATGCCGTAGATTTACGCATTTTGGGTGAGCTGCAAACAGACGGCAGTTTAAGCAATGTAGAGTTAGCACGCCGCGTGCACCTGAGCCCATCGCCCTGCCTAGCGCGCGTCAAAGCGCTAGAGGGTAATGGCACCATCAGCCGCTATGTGGCGCTGGTCAGCGCCGCGGCGCTGGGCTTGGGGCTGAACGTGTTTATCAACATCAGTTTAAAAACACAAAGCAAGCAAGCGCTGGCTGATTTTGAGCAGCGCATTGCCGAGCACGACGAGGTGATGGAATGCTATTTAATGACCGGTGACAGCGACTATTTAATCCGCGTCGCCGTGGCCGACATGGCGGCGCTAGAGCGTTTTATTTTGGATCAGCTCGCCCCCATTCCAGGTTTGGAGAAAATCCGCACCAGCTTTACGCTTAAGCAGGTGCGTTACAAAACCGCCTTACCCCTACCAAAGTTACCATTATCCAAATAACCATCACCATGAAAATAGTGCCACCCGATGACTTATTGCACCGTGTTAAGTTATGACGCTTAACTTCGACTACCTCAACCAGCTCACTTACCAACCGCTATAGGCTCGGGTTTGAACTAAGCGTGTTTTACAAAGTCCATCTCCTTATGCGTTTTCACACTGTTTTCGTTAAAGTTTTAACTACTATTATATTAATAGCGAACTATTTAATATCTACGTCGGCAAATGCACAAAATTCCCCCTCTAATTCATCTTTTGTAAATGCTAAATCAGTAGTTACCACGCCCCAGGTCAAGGCCGAGCTGCTGGTTTATGCACCCGACGGCGTGGAGCCGGGTAAAACCGTGATGGTGGGGCTGCAAATCAACCACCAGCCTGAGTGGCACACTTACTGGAAGAACTCAGGCGACTCGGGCCAGCCTACCGACTTGCAATGGACTTTGCCTGCAGGCGTGACCGCAGGCGACATTGTGTGGCCCACACCGAAGAAAATTCCAATTGGCTCGTTAATTAACTATGGTTATGAAGGCGCGCTGCTGCTGCCCGTTCCGCTAGAGATCAGCCCATTGTTCAAGCCGGGCGTGTTAGCCAGCGACTTAGAAGTCAAGCTTAAAGCGGTGTGGCTGGTGTGCAAGCAAGAATGCATTCCCGAGGAGGGCGAGTTTGTTGTCAAAATTCCGGTGAAGGGGTCGACAGCGCTCAATGCTTCTGCCTTTGAAGCTGCCAAGGCGGCGGCGCCGCAGCGCATACCTGCAGTTACCGGCAAAAGCAATACGGCGGCAATCACCACGAACCTCCAAGACGCCAAAGCGGGCCTGGCGGGCAGCCTGTTTTTTACCATCCACGGCTTGCCTGCAGCGGTGCAAGGCAAAAAACTGGTGCTGTTTCCTGAAACGGCGGAGGTCATACATAACGGCGCTGCGCCCCTAGGCAACTGGGACCAGCTTTGGGAAGGTGCCGTGTTCAAAGCCAACCTGCCGATATCCAGCCAGCGCAGTGCCAGCCCACAAACCATGCCTATGCTGCTCGTGACCGAAGACGGCAAACAAGCTTGGCGCGTTGACACCAGCGTGCAAGGCGATTGGCCTGTAGTCGCAGCACCCGCGCAGGTGCCCCCCGAGCTGGCCGCGGCGCTCAAAGCCAACGCCGCCAGCCAGCAAGCACCTGTCAATGCGGCTGGTCAGCCTTTAAATAGCAGCGATGCAATGGGTTTTTTACCCGCTTTGTTATTTGCATTGCTGGGCGGTTTGATTTTGAATTTAATGCCTTGTGTGTTTCCGGTGTTAGCTATCAAGGTGATGGGCTTTACCCAGCAGGCGCAAATGTCCAGCCGCACGGGAGGTGGGCAAGTGGGCGGCGAGTCTCCTTTGGTGCGCAGCGGCATTGCTTATGCGCTGGGCGTGGTGCTAAGCTTTCTGGCGCTGGGTGGCCTCATGCTGGCACTGCGCGCAGGTGGTGAGGCGCTGGGCTGGGGTTTTCAGCTGCAGTCCCCGGCTGTGGTGGCGGTGCTGGCAGCGCTGTTTACCTTAATTGGTCTTAATTTAATGGGTGTGTTTGAGTTTGCCAATGTATTGCCTTCTAGTGTGGCCACATTGCAGGCTAAAAACCCGCAGATTGACGCTTTTCTATCGGGCGTGCTGGCCGTGGCGATTGCCTCGCCGTGCACCGCGCCGTTTATGGGCGCGTCGCTGGGCTTTGCGCTGGGACTGCCTGCGTGGCAGGCGTTGGCTATTTTTGCAGTGCTGGGCGTTGGCATGGCGTTGCCCTATTTGTTGGCTAGCATCATCCCCGCAGTAGCACGCATGCTGCCGCGCCCCGGCGCGTGGATGGATGTGTTTAAAAAAATCATGGCATTCCCCATGTTTGCCACCGTGGCCTGGCTGGTGTGGGTGCTGGGGCAGCAAAGCGGTGTGGACGGCGCAGGCGCGTTGCTGTTGTTGCTAGTGGGCATGAGCATGCTGGTGTGGGCGCTCGGCTTGCGTGGGCGCTCGCGGCTGGTGACCACCAGTATCTCTGTTGCCGTGTTGGCAGCGCTGGGCTGGGCTACAGGCTCCTACATCACACAAAGTGCGCCTGATGCTGCCCAAGCATCTGTCGCCACAGGTTGGCAAGCTTGGGAGCCGGGCAAGGTTGACCAGCTGCTGGCCACGGGCCAACCGGTGTTTGTCGACTTTACCGCCGCCTGGTGCGTAACCTGCCAGTTGAATAAAAAAACCACTTTGACCAACGCCGAGGTGTTGGCCGATTTCGATGCCAAAAAAGTGCAACTGCTGCGCGCCGACTGGACACGTCGCGACCCTGCCATTACCCAAGCCTTGGCCGCGCTAGGCCGCCAAGGCGTGCCGGTCTATGTGCTGTACAAGCCCGGCAGTGCGCCAGTGGTGATGTCCGAAATATTGAGTTCAGCAGATTTGCGCTATGCCATTTCTCAACTGTAGCTAATTTATAAAGTAGTTTGTATGCAACTCGTCACTTTGTTGTAAGTCCTATTGCTGTAGCCGCTTTAGCTGTAACGTCACCTGCCTTTGCCAGCGCCACTGTGGGCTAAAAAGCGCCCGAGTTCAGCGCCAAAGACACCAGCGGTAAAACCGTTAATTTGACCGACTTCAAAGGCAAAAAGCTTCCGCCACCCACACTCTGATGGGCGAGACGTTCTCTGGCAAGCCGATTAGCAGTGCGATGACCAAGCCGTATGGCTGCTCTATAAAATATAAATCGTAATTACTCAGGCGGTGGGGCTGGGTAGCACAGCGCAGCGCGAAGCATTTAGCCTGCGACAATACAGTCTATGTTTGCACCTCAAATACCCCCTTTATCCTTGCCTTCAGTGCCCGCGCTGCACAACGATAGCTTCCTTAAAGCCTGCATGGGCCTAGCGACAGACCACACGCCCGTCTGGCTCATGCGCCAAGCCGGGCGCTATTTGCCTGAGTATTGCGCCACCCGCGCCAAAGCAGGCAGTTTCATGGGCTTGGCCACTCACCGCGACTTTGCCACCGAGGTGACCTTGCAGCCCTTGGTGCGCTACCCGCTGGACGCTGCCATCCTGTTTAGCGACATTCTCACGGTGCCCGACGCAATGGGGCTAGGCTTGAGCTTTGCCCAAGGCGAAGGCCCGCGCTTTGCCCACCCTGTGCGGGACGAAGCTGCAGTCAAGGCGCTGGCGGTGCCCGATATGCACAAACTGCAGTATGTGTTTGACGCGGTCTCGTCCATTCGCAAAGCCTTGATGCAGGATGGCAAAGCCCGTGTACCGCTGATTGGCTTTTCGGGCAGCCCGTGGACGCTGGCCTGCTATATGGTTGAAGGTGCAGGCTCTGACGACTACCGCCAGGTCAAAACCATGCTGTATTCGCGCCCAGACTTGATGCACCATATGTTGGCCATCAACGCCGACGCCGTGGCGCAGTACCTTAATGCCCAGATCGACGCGGGTGCGCAGGCTGTGATGGTGTTTGACAGCTGGGGCGGAGTGTTGGCCGACGGTGCGTTTCAAGAATTTAGCTTGGCTTACACCCGCCGTGTGCTCCAGCAACTCAAGCGGGTAGATGCGCAGGGCCATGTGGTGCCGCGTATTGTGTTTACCAAAGGCGGTGGTTTGTGGCTAGATCAAATGAAAAGTCTGCCCTGCGACGTGCTGGGGCTTGACTGGACAGTTAATCTAGCGCAAGCCCGCGCTCTGCTGTGCGGCGGCGACGGTGCCAAGGCTTTGCAAGGCAATATCGACCCTAACGTGCTGTTTGCGCCGCCCGCAGCTATTGAAAGCGAAGTAGCCAAGGTGCTTGCAGCCTTCGGTGCGCCGCACCAAGGTGTGGGCGTGGGCCCCAGCCACATCTTTAATTTGGGCCATGGCATCAGCCAATACACCCCACCAGAGCATGTGGCAGCGCTGGTGGCAGCGGTGCACACGCAGTCTGCAGCCCTGCGTGCCAAGACTTGATTTGGGACTCTGATAAGGCGAAAAAGCACTTCTCATAACACAAATCACCTCTAATTTTGGGTTTGACGGGGGCAAGTTATGCACAAAATAAATACTGTGCAGTCTGAAAATTGCATCTACTCTAATGGCTTTGCT
Organism: Polaromonas sp.; assembly: GCA_031431335.1. GTDB lineage: Bacteria > Pseudomonadota > Gammaproteobacteria > Burkholderiales > Burkholderiaceae_C > JAAFIP01. Next base: position 4,737 of record JANPDG010000079.1, read on the forward strand.
ATCATTGCTGCAGTCTTTCTAAGTGGTTGATTTGTATAGGTTTTTAAATTTGCTTTTTTAAGAGGCAATGTAGTGAAAGCCTTGATTTTCAAGGCTTTGCGGGGTACCAAGGTGAGATATCAACAAAGTTATCCACAGATTCTTGGGATGAGTGACAATAACGTGACAAATCAAGTACTTACGCTGTTGTCTGCAAGTGCATTTGAGGAATAAGGGCTAAAAAGTGGAATTTTGGGTTGCCGTGGTGGTGGCTACTCCAGCACACAGTGGGGTGGCGCAGCGCCTGACGTACCGAAGTGAGCGGCTGCTAGCTGCGGGTAGCTTAGTGCGCGTGCCACTGGGCACACGTGAGGTGCTGGGCATTGTCTGGGGAGAGGCACCAGCACCTCAAACTGACGCCCAGCGCGCCAAAACCAAAGTCATCACCGCCGCTCTGGAGGGCATTGTTCCGCTGGACGCTGCTTGGCGCGCTTTGCTGGAGTTTTCAAGTCGCTACTACCAGCGCGGCATTGGCGAGGTGGCCCTGGCTGCGTTGCCGCCTCAGCTGCGCGAGCTGGATGCCAACCAACTGGCCCGCAGACAACAGATGCAGGTCAGCAAGCAAGCCAAACTGGTCAAAGCGGCTGCCAAAGCAAATGCCTCAGTGGCCAAGCTGGCCTCAGATTCCCCCGCAGCAGCGGACGCCGCGGCCTCAGAGTCAGCGGCTGCGATGACGGCATTTAGCCTACGGGCAGTGCCTAATGAATCGGTGCAACTCAGTGCGCAGCAAAGTGAAGTGATCGCGCAGTTTTTTGCGGATGATGCTGCGCAGCCTGCTTTATTGTTTGGCACCACAGGCAGCGGCAAAACCGAAGTGTATTTGCGCTGCGCAGCCCGCGTGCTGGAGGGCGCAGCACTTGAGTCTGCCGGGCTTTCTCAGATGCAATCGCAGGTGCTGGTCATGGTGCCCGAGATCAATCTTACGCCGCAGCTAGAGGCGCGCTTTACAGCGCGTTTTGCCCCCTTGTATGGGGCCGCAGCCGTCGTCTCTATGCACAGCGGCATGACGCCTGCGCAGCGGCTTAAAAGCTGGCTGGCAGCCCATACCGGGCAAGCGCGCATTGTGCTGGGCACGCGCATGTCGATTTTTGCATCCATGCCGGGCTTGCGGCTCATCATCGTGGATGAAGAGCACGACCCCAGCTACAAAAGCCAAGATGGTGCGCGCCACTCGGCGCGTGACCTGGCCGTCATGCGCGCCAAATTGCAAACCGCGCATGCGCCTTCGCAAGCATCTGCCCATGGCGCTGCGCAAGGCACGGCGTCTTTACCTTGCCGCGTGTTGCTAGGCTCGGCTACGCCTTCGTTAGAGACCTGGCACGCCTGCGAGAGCGGACGCTACCAGCGCCTGCGCATGCCCCAGCGTGTGGGCGGCGGCGCGCTGGCCGCGCTGCGCTTAGTTGACATGCGCACGCTGCCTAAAAAGACGCTTTTCGCGCCAACGCTATTGGCCGCTATTGCACAGCGCATCGCGCGCGGCGAGCAGTCGCTGATATTCCTCAACCGCCGAGGCTACGCGCCCGTGCTGGCCTGCGGCGCCTGTGAGTGGAAGTCAGACTGCCCGCACTGCAGCGCCTACCGTGTGTTCCACAAAATCGACCGTACCCTGCGCTGCCACCACTGCGGCACCACCGACCGCGTGCCACGCGCCTGCCCTAGCTGCGGCAATATCGACATTGCGCCCATAGGCCGAGGCACAGAAAAATTAGAAGAGCAATTGGCCCAAGCCTTGGGCATCCGCGCTGTGGTGCAAGCTGCGCCAGGCACCAACGAATTTACCGGAATGGGCATGGCGGCGGATGCGCCCGTGGACAGCCAACCAGCCGAGCTGCTACGCCCTGACGGCAGACCAGCCGTCATCGCCCGCATGGACGCCGACACCACGCGGCTCAAAGGCTCGCTGGAGCAGCAGTTGGCCCATGTGCACAGTGGCGACGTAGATGTTTTGGTCGGCACCCAAATGATCGCCAAAGGCCACGACTTTCGGCGCATTACTTTGGTTGCCGCGATCAACCCTGACAGCGCGCTCTACAGCAGCGACTTTCGTGCACCAGAGCGTCTGTTTAGCCTGCTCATGCAGGCCGCAGGCCGCGCCGGGCGCGACGCAGCGCTGCAAGACGCGCAAATGTGGCTGCAAACCCAGCATCCTGACCACCCGCTGTTCGCCGCTCTTAAAGCGCATGACTATCCCAGTTTTGCCTCCCAGCAACTGGCTGAGCGTACCCAAGCTGGCCTGCCGCCCATGAGTTACCAAGCGCTCATCCGTGCCGAAGCCAAGAGCCAAGATGCTGCGCAAGAGTTTTTACGCACGGTGAGCGAGGTCGCCATCCATGTCGCCGCGTTTGAGCATGTCACGCTCTACCCCTGCGTGCCCATGACCATCCAGCGTGTGGCCAATGTGGAGCGTGCTCAGATGTTGGTCGAGTCCAGCTCCCGCGCAGCGCTGCAAAAGTTTTTGTCTGACTGGCAAAGCGTACTACGCAGCACCAAAGTGCAGGGCCTGATCCGCTGGGCAATGGATGTTGATCCGCTATTAATATAATAGCTAACTATTGAATACCCACGTCGAAAAAGTGCTTTTTTTCTTCCAAAAATGCACTGAATAATATAGAACTGATCGTGAACTGATCCAGCGCCTTGCGGCCAGGGGCTTTTTTTCGCTCTGAGATAATACCCTCTATGACGACAAGCAAAGGACGGGTGGTGGTGGGTTTAAGCGGCGGGGTAGACTCTGCCGTGAGTGCCCACTTGCTTAAAGAACAAGGCTATGAGGTCATCGGCATTTTCATGAAAAACTGGGAAGATGACGACCGACCCGCAGGATCGGGTGACGACCGACTCGCAGGATCGGGTGACGACCGACTCGCAGGATCGGGTGACGACGACAGTGGTTACTGCACGAGCAATATCGACTTTGTAGATGCTGCTGCCGTGGCCGATGTGGTGGGTATTGAGATAGAGCACGTCAACTTTGCCGCCGACTACAAAGACCGCGTGTTCGCCGAGTTTGTGCGCGAATACGCCGCCGGGCGCACGCCCAATCCCGATATTTTGTGCAACGCCGAGATCAAGTTCAAGTCCTTCTTAGACCACGCCATGCGCCTAGGCGCAGAAAAAATCGCCACCGGCCACTACGCCCGCGTGCGGCATAACGCGGGCACAGACAAGCATGAGCTGCTCAAAGGCTTAGACCCCGGCAAAGACCAAAGCTACTTTTTGCACCGTTTAAACCAAGCGCAACTTGCCAAAACACTGTTTCCTGTCGGCGAGCTGCACAAAACCGAAGTGCGCCGCATCGCCGAAGAAATAGGTCTGCCCAACGCCAAAAAGAAAGACTCCACGGGCATTTGCTTTATAGGCGAACGGCCATTTCGCGAGTTTTTAAACCGCTATATCCGCAAAGAGCCTGGCCCGATCAAGAACGACAAAGGCCACACCATTGGCGAGCACGTGGGCCTGAGCTTTTACACGCTGGGCCAGCGCCAAGGCTTAGGGATTGGCGGTGTGAAAGAAAAGGGCGCTCAGCGCGGCAGCGGCGACCATTCGCCGTGGTTTGTGGCGCGCAAAGACATGGACCACAATATTCTCTGGGTGGTGCAAGGCCACGAACACCCGTGGCTGCTATCGTCTGCGCTGCAGGCAGACGACGTGAGCTGGTGTGCAGGCACGGCTCCTGCATTAGGATCCTACGGCAGTAAATCGCGTTACCGCCAGTTGGACGCGCCTTGCCAGCTCAGTTACGACACAGCCGTGCAGACTCACTTTAGCCTCGACTTTCCCCAAGCCCAGTGGGCTGTCACGCCGGGGCAGTCAGCTGTGTTGTATGACGGCGAAGTATGTTTAGGCGGCGGGGTGATCAGTGCTCGGACTGGTGTTTAGTTTGTGGCTCTGTTGGATTGATCTCTCGGTTAGGTTTTTAAGAGCCCGTGGCAACGCATTTGTTCGTTGTTTACCTTGGATGGGCAATGGGTCATGTCGCTGCATAAATTTACGAAATCAAGCGACTACTTCAGTAGTCATCTTGAGCGCCTACCCGCGCCTTTCTCCAATTTCTGCATCGACACGCGCCCATCGCTCACCCTGTCATATGGGTTTGTTTGAAGTCACGCGTGCGTTTGACAGGGCACAAACCAAGTCATATTAACGCAGCATATTTTGGAAAGAAATAGAGCACTTTTCCGACGTAGATATTCAATAGTTTGCTATTAAATTAATAGTATTAAAAGATCAGATACTCAATCGCTTCACGCCCTCTAGCGGACAAGCGTACACTGCGTTGCGAAGTGCGGCAATGGCTTCATAGCGCGTGAAGCTGCGTCGCCATGCGAGCACAACACGCCGCGTGGGTGCGTCGCCGCTAAATGGGATGTAGCGTACAAAAGTCTCTTCGCTGCTGGGCCTGGCCGGTATGGTTTTGACCGCTGCATTTTTAGATTTTTTTGCATTAGTTACGCTTGTGGCCACAGCCTTGGCAGGCAGTTTTTTAGATGCATTGGCTTGTTCAATGGCCAATTTTGATCCCTCCAGCTCTGCGCGCGGTATCGACAGCAGAGGCACTACCGTCACGCCCATGCCTGCGGCCACCATGTGTTTGATCGTCTCTAGCGACGAGCCCTCAAAGCTTTTGCGAATGCCCTCGGCGTGGCCAGAAAAGCGCGCATATTCAGGGCACACTTCTAGCACATGGTCTCTAAAGCAGTGGCCGTTGCCCAGCAGCAGCATCGTTTCTAACTTTAGCTCTTCGGCGCTGATAGAACTGCGCAAGGCCAGTGGGTGGGTGCTGGGCACGGCCACCATGAACGGCTCGTCATACAGCGCGGCGGTAGCCAGCCCCGTGTCAGGAAAAGGCTCGGCCAATATGGCGCAGTCAATCTCGCCCGTGCGCAGCTGCTCGAGCAGGCGCACAGTAAAGTTTTCTTGCAGCATCAGCGGCATTTGCGGCGTGCGTGCAATGGCCTGGCGCACCAGCGCGGGCAGCAAATAGGGCCCAATCGTGTAGATCACGCCGAGTGTCAGCGCGCCTGCCAGTGGGTCTTTGCCGCGTTTGGCTATTTCTCTGATGTTGGCCGCCTGCTCTAGCACCGACTGGGCTTGGCGCACAATCTCACCCCCCAGCGGCGTCACTGTCACCTCGTTGGCACTGCGCTCAAACAGTTTCACGTCCAGCTCTTCTTCGAGCTTTTTAATCGATACCGACAGCGTAGGCTGCGAGATAAAACACGCATCCGCAGCACGGCCAAAATGCTTTTCGCGCGCTACGGCAACAATGTATTTGAGTTCGGTCAAGGTCATAAGCTCGATTGTCAGGGAAAAGTGAAATTCAAGCCTTTAAATAATCCACTCGCCCGCCCAACCAGCGGGCGATATGCTTTTCGGCCATGTCTGCGTGTTGGTCTAGCATTTGGGGGGCCAGTTGGCGGGCGGTGTTCAGCAGTTGGGTGTCGGTGGTGAGGTCGGCAAAGCGCAGCAGTGCGGCGCCGGACTGGCGGGCACCTAGGAACTCGCCGGGGCCTCGGATTTCCAGGTCCTGTTTGGCAATCTCAAATCCGTCGTTGGTTTGCGCCATGGCTTTGAGGCGGGCTCTAGCCGTTTCGCCCAGCTTGCCGCTCTCGCCAGTGGCGTACATCAGCACGCAGGCCGACGCCGCAGCGCCCCGGCCCACGCGGCCGCGCAACTGGTGCAGCTGGCTCAAACCAAAGCGCTCGGCATGCTCAATCACCATGAGCGAGGCGTTGGGCACATCCACGCCCACTTCAATCACCGTGGTGCTCACCAGCACCTGCATTTTCCCGCTGGTGAACTGCGCCATGACGACTTTTTTCTCTGCCGGCGGCATGCGCGAGTGCAGTAGGCCGACTAACACGGGCTTTTGAGTGCCACCTGCGGTCTGCACCGTGCCTTGCAGCACGGCAGACAGCTCGGCGTGCGTTTCGGTGGCGTTGGTCAGGTCGATCATCTCGCTCTCTTCGATCAGCGGGCACACCCAATACACTTGCCTGCCCGCACTGATCTGCGCACGGATGCGTTCAACCACTTCATCACGCCGGCTGTCGCTCACCACTTTGGTCACAATCGGCGTGCGGCCGGGCGGCAGCTCGTCGATGGTGGACACGTCCAGGTCGGCGTAATAGCTCATGGCCAGCGTGCGCGGAATGGGCGTGGCGGTCATCATCAACAGGTGCGGCTCAGACACTGCGGTCTGCGGCGATGCAAGGTCGACCAAGTTCATCTTCTCGCGCAGTGCCAGGCGCTGCTTCACGCCAAAGCGGTGCTGCTCGTCGATGATGGCCAGCGCCAAGTTGTGAAACTGCACTTTGTCTTGAATCACCGCGTGCGTACCCACCACCAGGCCCGCTTGGCCGCTGGCAATGAGCGCTAACATTTCACGGCGCTCTTTGGTTTTTTGGCTGCCTGTGAGCCGCGCCACCGTAATGCCCAGCGGTTCTAGCCAGTCGATTAACTTGCGAAAGTGCTGCTCGGCCAAAATCTCGGTGGGGGCCATCAGCGCGCATTGGTAGCCAGCGTCTATGCATACAGCAGCGGCCAGCGCGGCCACCACGGTTTTGCCAGAGCCCACGTCGCCTTGCAGCAGGCGGTGCATGGGAATGGGCTTGGCAATGTCTTGCGCGGTTTCGGCGCACACGCGGCGCTGGGCGGCGGTCAGGTCAAACGGAATGGCGGCTAAGAGTGCGTCATGCAGCCCACCACATTTAAGCGGCAGCACTGGCGCGCGCAGCAAATCGCGCTCGCGTTTGGACTGCAACTGGGAGAGTTGCTGTGCCAACAGCTCTTCAAATTTAAGCCGTTGCCACGCCGGATGGCTGCGGTCTTCGAGCTGCGCAATCGACACGTCGGGCGATGGGTAGTGCAAAAATGATAGCGAACTATGCATATTCCACGTCGGAAAACTGCCGATTTTTTGCACTAAAACCTCAGGCGCAGTCTCTGCGAGCGCACCCGTGCGCGCCGCATGCTCCAGCCCGCTGAGCACCGCGCGGCGCAGGTACGCCTGCGGCAGGCCTGCCATGGTCGAATACACGGGCGTCAGCGCCACGGGCAGCGCGCTGCTGGCCGATTTGCAGGCGGGGTGCAACATGCTCCAGCCAAACATACCGCCCCGCAGCTCGCCCCGCGCGCGAATGCGCTGGCCCACGGCGAGTTGCTTTTGCTGTGACGGATAAAAGTTTAAAAATCGCAGGCTGCATACATCGGTGCCGTCTTCTAGTGTGACGACCAGCTGACGCCGCCCGCGAATCACCACTTCGCAGCTGGTGACTTCGCCTTCAATCTGCGCCAAGTCGCCATCGCGTGCACCGCCTAGTTTGATGATTTGCGTTTCGTCTTCGTAGCGCATCGGAATGTGCAGCGCCAGGTCAATATCGCGGCGCAGGCCCAGCTTGTCCAGCGCTTTCTGAGGGGCAGATTTGGCGGGGGCACCTAGGTTTTTAGCGGGCGTGGCAGGAGTGGCTTTTACAGGGCGGGGCATAGAGTGATTGTGCTGCAAATGATGGAGATTACAGGCGCAGCTCTTACCGGCCGTACAAAAGCGTAAACCTCAATCAGCGAGCCAGTTAAAATCATGCCCTTACCAACCCTTGGCACGGATGCGTCCCATCCTCAAGCACTATGACCACTGCAACAGCCCAAGCGGCGCCTTCACACTGGGTCACCAGCGACTTTGACTTCGATCTCCCGCCCGCGCTGGTCGCCCAGCACCCCACCGCAGAGCGCACAGCCTCGCGATTGCTAGATGGCAGCCAAGCTTGGCCTATCGACCGCATCTTTCGCGATCTGCCTTCGCTGCTGCGGGCGGGCGACCTGCTGGTGTTCAACGACACCCAAGTGGTGAAAGCCCGCCTGTTTGGTGAAAAGTCTACTGGCGGCAAACTTGAGCTGCTGATCGAGCGCGTGGTGCAAGGCTGCGAGGTAGTGGCCCACATGAAGGTCAGCAAAAAACCGCGCTTGGGCGGCGTGCTGCACATGGTGGGCGGCTTTACTGCCACCCTCATTGGCCGCTGGCCCCATGACGACGGCCCGCTGTTTCGCTTTGAGTTGTCTGATGACCCGTATGCGCTGATGGCGCAGCACGGTCACATGCCGCTGCCGCCGTATATCGAGCGGCACCAAAGCGGCGTGTCCACAGCTGCAGACCAGCTTGACGAAGCCGAGGACGCGCGGCGCTACCAAACCGTGTTTGCCAAACACCCCGGCGCAGTAGCCGCGCCTACAGCCGCGCTGCATTTTGACCAAGCCTTGCTCGATCAGCTGACAGCTCAAGGCGTGCATAGCGCCAGCGTCACTTTGCACGTAGGAGCTGGCACATTCCAGCCCGTCAAGGCGGACAATTTAGTCGATCACGTCATGCACTTTGAGCGATACAGCATCCCGAGTGCCACGCTGCAAGCTATTAGCGATTGCAAAGCACGCGGTGGCAATGTCGTGGCCGTGGGCACCACCACAGTGCGCACGCTAGAGACCTGGGCCAAGACGGGCGAGGTGAGCGGTGACACCAATATTTTCATCACGCCGGGTTTTGAGTTCAAAGTGGTCGACACACTGATTACTAATTTTCACTTGCCCAAAAGCACCCTGATGATGCTGGTCAGCGCCTTTGCAGGCTACGAGTACATCATGGCGCTGTACGCGCACGCTATCGCTCACGAATACCGATTTTTCAGCTATGGCGACAGCATGCTGCTACGCCGTGCGCCAACCCCCATTGCCTCACCGAAATAACCCACCATGCTGCAATTTGACCTGTTAAAAACCGACCCCGCTACCACCACACCCGAAGGCAGTTATTTAGGCAGCCATGCCCGGCGAGGCCGCCTCACGCTGAATCACGGCGTAGTAGAAACGCCGATCTTCATGCCCGTGGGCACCTATGGCACCGTCAAAGGCGTGATGCCGCGCAGCCTGCATGAGATGGGCGCGCAAATTATTTTGGGCAATACATTTCACCTTTGGATGCGGCCTGGGCAAGATGTGATGGCGCAGTTTGGCGGCTTGCATCAGTTTGAGAACTGGCACAAACCCATCTTGACCGACAGCGGCGGTTTTCAAGTGTGGTCGCTGGGCGAGATGCGAAAAATCAGCGAAGAAGGTGTGCGGTTTGCCTCGCCTGTGAACGGCGACAAGCTGTTTTTGACCCCTGAGATCTCGATGCAAATCCAAACTGTTTTGAACAGCGACATCGTCATGCAGTTTGACGAATGCACGCCGTATGAAACCAAGGGCGTGCTCACCACCGAGGCCGAGGCCAGAGTGTCCATGGAGCTAAGCGTGCGCTGGGCCAAGCGCTGCCAAGAAGAGTTTGCACGGCTGACCAATCCCAACGCGCTGTTTGGCATTGTGCAAGGCGGTATGCACGAAGGCTTGCGTGATGAGTCGCTGGCTGCGCTGGAAGACTTGAACTTTCCCGGCATCGCTTTGGGTGGCCTGAGCGTGGGCGAGCCCAAAGACGACATGATGCGCGTACTGCAGCACATCGGCCCCAAGCTGCCAGCCCACAAGCCGCACTATTTGATGGGCGTAGGGACACCTGAAGACTTGATTGCCGGTGTGCAAAACGGCATTGACATGTTTGACTGCGTCATGCCCACCCGCAACGCCCGCAACGGCCATTTGTTTACCCGTTTTGGTGACCTTAAAGTGCGCAACGCGCGCCACAAAAGCGACATGGGCCCCGCAGACGCCACCTGCACCTGCTACACCTGCAAGGGCTACACCGACGACCAAGGCAACACCACCGGAGGCTTTAGCCGCGCCTACCTGCACCACCTAGAGCGCTGCGGCGAAATGCTCAGCCCGATGCTCAACAGCATTCACAATTTGCACTATTTTTTAAATCTCATGCAAGAGGTGCGTAATGCTTTGGACGCTGGCAACTTTGGTGCTTATGTAAAGCAGTTTCATCTTGACAGGGCGCGTGGGGTTTGATGTAGTCTGTCTTTGTCCCTCTGTTCCGTTGCAGCATGCTCTGGCGTGAGCCGTACAAAAGCTAAAACTGCTCACCGTCTTCAAGCAATCACTTTTGGAAGAAAAATGAGCACTTTTCCGACGCAGATACTAAATAGTTAGCTATTATTTCAGTAGTAAATGGTCATACGGAAGGCAAGAGCTTGGCTCCCGTACCGCATGCATGGCAAAACTTGGCGAATGCGCTTTTGCGGGTTTGGCAGCTTGTGCACTGGTCGTGCAGGCCGATGCCGCAGTGTGGGCAAAAGTCGATGGATTTGTCTTTCAAGTCGACCGCTCGCTCACAGCCCGGACACACGCTTTTTGACAGTCGAACCAGCGCCACATCGTAGCTCAGCTCTTCTCGGCGCTGCGCGTCGGGCATGAGCTCGGCGAGTTTTTGTTTTTCTAAATAGCGGTTAAGCGCCACGATCGCATAGCGCCCCACCAGCACCGTAATGCCAATGCCCACGATATAGCGCACATAGCCGCCGTAGCTGGGCATGTAGGGCACCAGCTCTACAAAAAACGCAAACAGCGCAAAGAAGATAAATCCCCACACAAAAGGCCAGTAAGTGCCCTTACGCTTTTTGACAAACAGCCAGCCCGCAATTGCCAGTAGCGGCAGCGTTAAAGCCAAGCGGTACAAAAACACCCGCAGCTCCACTTTGCGGCTGGCGTCGTCAAGCTGAGTTTGCGCTATGGTTTCTAGCTCTTGCAGTTTGAGCTGTTCGCGCTCTGCGCCTTGCCGCGCGTCCAGCGCTGCTTGCTGCTGCGCTTCGACTTTGATCTGCGCATCGCGCTCTGTGCGCTTGAGGCTGTCGAGCACGCGGGTGCGCGAGATGACTTCAGGGTCTTGGTCGCCGCGCTGGGTAGCACCGCGTGTGGCGATCCAGTTGTTAAAGGTTTCGCGGGCAGCGGCTGAGTCGGCTTGGGTCGATTGGAGTTTGAGTTGGGCTTGCTCAAGCGCGCTGTCAGCAGCGCTCTCGGCCTTGCCTGCGGCTTTGATACTGGCGCGCAGCGGATCAGCTTGGGTGCGATCAATAAAATCCTCAAGTTGCAGCTGCTTTTCTACACGCGGTAAGTCGCCTACGACAGTAGACCCCAAGCCTGTTAAAAATCCTGCAAACACCAAGGCCACTAGCCACAGCCCTCGTCGAAACCACTTCTCAGACAAACGCAGCGACTTACTCATGACAAACTCCTTTTGTTATAGATATTGAAATTGAACTGACTACAAACGCAGCGCCACGGGCGCTGTGCCCAACGAGGCGCGCTGCATCCATGTAAACACGGAGTCCACTGTGGCGGTCTCGATGCGGTCTGAGAATCTTTTCTCATTTGGGTGATCGTCAAAGGCGACGTTGGCCGCAGTGATGCGGCCACCCAGGCGCGTGAGCGCGCCAATTTTGAGCGTTGTAGGCTCATAGCCTTTGGTGCGCAGCCACGCTTGGGCGCACATGCGAGACGCATTTACCGTTGTTTCGCGGCTGCAGGTGCCATCCATTGCTGCGGCAATGGTCTCTATGGCCCATTGGTTGCTCTGCTGGTATTTTTGCGCCCATGGATAGCTCAGCATACTGTAAGGCTTGGCGTGCATTGCTGTGGTGCGGCTGGTATCTAACAAGCTAGCGTGCACTTTGTCTTGCACTTCGCGCGTGGGCACTGACCACGCTGCCTCAAACCTAAATAAATCGTCTAAAAAAAACTCGCCCAGACCTTGTCGGTACACCGAGGCTTCTGCCGTACCGCAGGTATTGAGCTTATGCGCTACCAGCCAGCGGCCGTCTTGCGCTTTGTAGGCCAAGCCGAGGTGCGAATAGCGCAGCCCATATTTGCTCAGGTCTTGCCCCGCGCGGGCCAGCACCACCACTTTGGTACCGTTTTTGGCATGCTCGGCGTCCAAGGCTTTGAGGGTGCGCTCGGCCAGCGTCATGCCTTTTTCAATCATTTGCGGCGCGGGCGGCTTGGCGGCATCGCAGGAGCGGCCCGCCAGTGCAGTGTTGCAGACCAGCGCAAAAGCTAGCGCTGCAGAGGCGCGCGCTGCATAAACTGTGGCGTACATGGTGAGCCCCTTACTTTGTTAGGCGTTCGTTGTGCAGCAGTGCACGGCCCAGCTCGTTGGGAATAAAAGCAATCGCTTCACCCACTGCAGACAAAATCACGCCTGCGCCAATCACGCTGACTGTAACCACGCTGCCTGCCACCATCGACGCGCCACCCACAGCTTTGCCTGTGAGCTCTACGCTGGCGCGTGCGCCGTCAGACGCGCGCTCCAAGACATACACCGTACCGCGTGCAGTGCTCTCTATGGTTTTTACCACCAGCACCGCGCCAGCCGTTGATAACACCACTGGTACGGCAACCACTGCACCCGCTGCAGCGCTGGCACCTGCACCGACCACTACCACTGAGGCTATAGGCAAGGCAGACAGTACCAAAGATGCTTCGCTTTGAGCGAAAACTTTGGGGCTGTGCATAGCCAGTAGCAACGCTGTACCCGCTGCCAATAAAGCCATAGTAGATTTTCGCAGCAGGTGGGTTGTGAGAGTCGTCGATTTCATAGTTCACTCCTTAGGTGTGAATACAAGTGCAAGTACAAGTGAAAGTGCGGGGCCGTGGTCAGAGCAGTGCAGTTTTATTGCTGTTCAGAGGCCATTTCGCGGCGTGCTTCAGAGCGTGCATTGAGGCGTGTCTCTGCAAGGTCAGCTTCGTGCTTATCGCGCAGTGTTTTGGCTAAAGTGAATGTCGTTGTGATCAGATACAACCAGCTGACCAACAAAAAGGCTTTGTAGGTGTCATTTAAATTCATGCGCCACAGGCCCCAGGCGGTCAAGGTCATGGCAATGAAAAACGCTACATACACGACCATGCGCCACATGGGGGTGTCGACGGTTTTGTATTGGTTATCGCGGATAAATTTGGCCAAAAAGAAAGCCGTAGACAAGCAAAAGATATAGCCCATCACCATGAACGCACGGTCGAGATCTTGACCAGGCAAATAGGCCAAGCCTGTGGCGCACAGGAAAATGGCGATGCCAAAAGAAATCCACACTTGGGCGACCCAAGCTTTAGTGTCGCGTTGAATGATAGGTTGTTGCATATTTTGCTTTCTGTTGTTGAGATGAATCGTAGTATCTGGCTTTTTCACGCACTGGCTAGGCAGATATGCATAGTGGCAGTGCGCGCCGCGCAGGGTACTGCTTGGCAGTACTTTTAGGAGCTTAACAGAGCTGTTACCCGCTCTTTCAAGATATTCGGGTCAACCGCGCTGGCGGGCATAGGCTGGCCTACATTGAGTCCGACCCGGCTAAATATACCGCGCCTAAAGGGCCGTACCATCGCGCCATTTTTTTCAATCCGGCTGAAGTAGCTGCCCCACAGATTGGTCAGCGCCATCGGTATGACGGGTGGCTCGATGCCTTGGGCTTTGGCATCTTCTAAGATTTTCATAATGCCGCCCTTAAACTCTTGCAGCGTGCCGTCTTTGGTAATGCCGCCTTCGGGAAATATAGCGAGCAAATCACCTTCTTTGAGCACTGCTTGCACATCAACAAATGCCTGCGCGTACGCAGCGGGGTCTTCAGAACGGGGCGCAATGGGGATAGCCTTGGCCAGCTTGAACATCCAGCCGAGTACCGGGATTTTAAAAATACGGTGGTCCATGACAAAACGAATAGGCCGCGGGCTGGCCGCCATGAGCAGCACCGCATCAATAAAACTCACATGGTTGCAGGTCAATATAGCCGCGCCTTCGATGGGGATGTGGTGGTCGCCCGTCACTTTGAAGCGGTACACGCAGCGTGATGCGATCCAAGCTACAAAGCGCAAGAAATACTCTGGCACCAGCATGAAGATATAAAACGCTACTACAGCGTTGGCCAGACCCGTGAATAAAAAGATCTGCGGTATGGTGAACTCTGCTTTGAGAAGCGCGCCGGCTATTACCGAGCTGGCAATCATGAACAGCGCGTTCAAAATATTATTGGCTGCGATGATGCGGGCGCGGTGTGTGGGCTGGCTGCGCAGCTGGATCAACGCATACATAGGCACGCTGTACAGACCAGCAAATAAACTCAGCAGGGCCAAGTCAGCCATCACACGCCAGTGCGCGCTTGTGCTGATGAACTGGCCCACACCCATCTCGGCGCTTGCAGGGAGACCGCGTGAGGCAAAATACAGGTCAATCGAAAAAATGCTCATGCCAATAGCGCCCAGCGGCACGAGGCCAATCTCCACATGGCGGCGGCTTAAGGTTTCGCACAGCAGCGAACCGATGGCAATGCCAATAGAAAACACCACCAACAAGAGCGATGCTACTTGGCTGTTGCCATGTAGCACCTCTTTGGCAAAGCTAGGAAACTGACTTAAAAAAACCGCACCAAAAAACCACATCCAGCTGATGCCCAGCAAAGACCTGAACACCACGGTATTGCCATGTGCCAGCTTGAGGTTGGCAATCGTTTCGGTGACTGGGTTCCAGTTGATCTTCAGACCTGGGTCTGTCGCTGGTACCGATGGAATGAATTGCGCAACCGCCCTACCTATAAGCGCTGCAGCCACGCAGGCTACGGCCACATAAGTGGGGCCTACTTGCGGCAGAGCCACTAGCAGTCCGCCCACCACTTGCCCCGCGAGGATGGCCACAAAAGTACCCATCTCCACCATGCCATTGCCACCGGTCAGCTCGCGCTCGCTGAGCACCTGGGGCATGTAGGCAAATTTCACTGGGCCAAATAATGTGGAGTGCAACCCCATTAGAAATGTGCAGCTCAGCAATATCGGCACGCTGGCGGTATAAAACCCAAAAGCTGCCAATAGCATGATGCCGATTTCGAGATTTTTGACAAAGCGAATAACTTTGGTTTTGTCATACTTGTCCGTTACTTGGCCGCTGGTGGCGCTGAACAGCAAGAACGGCAAAATAAACAAAGCGCCAATCGCCAGACCCGCCATGGCCGGAGGCAGCCAGCTGATGCTGAGCTGGTAAGTCACCATCACAGTAAAAGCAAACTTAAAGAGGTTGTCGTTGGCGGCTCCTGCAAACTGCGTCCAAAAGAAGGGCGCAAAGCGGCGCTGGCTCAAAAGCGCGAACTGATTGGGATACTCGGGTGCTACATGCGGGTCTGCAGTGTTGCTCTCGTGCGATGGAATGGCTGCCATAGTGCTCCTAGCGGATTGTCGTTATACAGGGCGCGATCAGTTAGGCTGCGCCCTTGTGATTTGCATTATGTCGCAGAGCCCAGACCACAGGCAACGCAGCCAAGCTGGCGGCAATGTGTTTGAGGCTATGGCCTGAAACCACAGAGTCGGTGGCGCTGTAGATTGCTTCATCGGCCATTTCAAATATCTTAGCCACCACATAAATAGCGATCAATACGCCCCAGCGGATACCGAGCGCGCCCGATTGTCGCGGCTGGCTAGCGGCCCACAAGACCACAGCCATGCCGCCAAATTGCACCACTGCCCAAGGCGCTATCGCTCCGATCGCGTAGTTGATCCACGCCGCCAACAGGCCCGCTGCCAACACGCTCACCCATACATAAGGCGCTGCACGCAGGCTCACGCGTTCGGCCGATGCCAAACCCAGTACGCCTGCAAACGCCACTGCCATCCCCGCACGGTCAACTGCCAAGCCCCATGCGCTAGGTGCCCAATGGTAGTAGCCAGAGCTTAGGCAGGTGAGCAGCAGGCCCACAAAAAATACACCCGCTGCTTGGCGCGTGGCTTGGTGCACCAGCGGCGCTTTGCGCAGCGACCACAAGCCCCATAGTCCCATGGGAATAAAGGCCAGATTGCTCAGCACGTCCATGGCATTGGGAATACTCCAAAGAGCACGTGCGTCAATAAAAGGGTGTCCGTGCGCGTGTACGCGGCTGTGGCCGTGGGCATTGAGCTGGCTCGGTAGCCAGTCTGCGATGGTTGAGCCGCCCACTGTAGCGACGAGTATGCCGACTACAGCTATCAGGGCCAGCACTGCGCCGATCACCAAGAGCCGCTGCTCGGCTGGGCTGAGCCACTCTCTAGGTTGGGGTGTGTGAGTGCGTTCTATTTTTCGATGGCTAGAAACGGACGATGCAGACATAGATTTGTATTTCTCAGTGTTGAACATGCCTGCGAGTGTGCTGGCAGATTGCGGGTCAATAAGAAGGAACGAACAAGCCGCGCGGCACACCACCTGGGGTACCAATAAACGCTACTTTTGCGGCCTAGACTTTAGAGTGAGGCAAAAAAAACCGCTACCAGAACGCATCTGATAGCGGTTAAACCTTGGTGAAAATTGGAATCAGCGCTTACAGCGCAACGGTTATTGCACTGGCGTCGTCACAGATAAATCTTTGAGGGCACCCCACATCTGCGGCTGCATGCTGCGGGCATATTCGCTCACGCTGATGTGGCGCGCATGCGGCAAACTTGCGTCAAGGCGTGCGCCGCGTTCGATGAGGAGTTTGGCGGTGCGCAGTCTGGAGCTGTCGTCTGCAGCAAAGCCAGGGCTCATGGTGCGCGCCAGAGGGAGCCAAGGAACATAGCCTGCGCCTTTGGCGGGCGCGCGGTGCACCAGCGAGGGTACTTTTTGTGTCCACCAACTGATCGCAGCCACATCGCCTTGGGCTAGTGCTGACTCAAAACCTGAAATATCTGTGGCTATCGCTTGCGCAGGACGGTGTCCGGCAGTGATCAAGTCATCGACCCAAGGCTCGCCCAAGCTCGAAGGATGAATACTCGACAGCACGCTGAAAGAGGTTTTTTCCGGGTTGAGATAGCCTTGCTGTACCCACTGCGCGACCAAAGTAGATAAGCCTGCCTTTTGGGCCTCGGGACAGGTCAGCATACTCAGTACGGGCCCTGAGACAGACGCAGCATCTGCAACAGCCAGCCACTCTACAGCCTCCAGTGTGGATGCTGGCATTTGGGTAAACGCAGGACAAGCGGTGGTTTTGGCCATCGCCAGCAAAGGCGCTTCACTGCAGCGCTCAGGCACAGCTCCTTTGGTTAAGAGCTCGGGTAAACCATGCCACCTGGCAGGGTCGCGCGCAAAATTCGTCAGAGGACAGGCATCTAAGACGCGCGCATTGACATCTTTGGCAAGCAGCGTACCGCTTTTGTAAGCGCCGCAACGCGAAGTTAGTGCACGCTCTACACTCGATAGGTTATTGCAAAATGTGGGCAGTGTTTCAACGTATTGGGCTACAACTAGGGCCGCAGTCGTCATGCAGCCAGACAGGTGTGTAGTAAGTAGCAGTGCCCCGAGGCTGACTCTAAGTAAGCGCAAAGTGCGTGCAGCAAAAGCAACCGAATGTGATGTATGCATAAAAACCTGTAGTGTGACGTATCTAAACACTACAAGTGGCATGCCATATTTGAATGCTAATTCGTAATAAAAGTAAACAAATGTTTAAATGATGAAAACAGTGAGCACGCCTGTGTAGCCATACAAATGCTGGTGCGCTATCTCGCCTCCGGCGAAAAACCCGACCAAGGGCACATCGCCCAGCGCATGGCGCACCAACTGTAGTTCAGCGCTGGGGGCGCCAAAGTGCGGGCCGCCTCGGCCTGCGCAGCTGATGTAAATAGCGCCTGCAATGCGACGCCCTGGGCTGGGTGCAGCATCAGCGCTGTCCGCTTGCTGCACAGGCGCCCATTCCATAGAAGCTTCGGCAGGCTCGAGCTCCTCGCGGATCTCAGCGCAGATACGCGTTAAATCGCGCCGCGCCGCATCGACATTACGGCTGCAAAACACCATCCTGCCGCCCAGCTGCACCATGTCTGCAATCGCAACGCCTTGGCGCGCGGGGTCTAAGCCCACGATGTGGCGCACCCGGGTGTCTTGTCCAAAGCTGCCCACAGCATTGACGGCATGATCGCCTTTGTTGGTCAGTCCGACCAAGGTGTGGCGCAGTTTCTCTAAGGCTGTACGCGGCTCAGCCAAGCTAACCCCCAGATCTTCTAATAGCACCTCCAGTGCGCTGTGTCCATCAAGCTCAGTGACAACATTGCCTTCGCAGGCGGTGATTGTGCGTACTTTGGATTTTTTGCCAGCTGCTGTGGTCAAGGGCTCGCACCCCTGTGTGACGCGGGACAGCATGGCTACGCTGTCGGTAAATGCGACTCCACTGAGCCCCCCGCTAAACACACCAGTGGCTTTGCCTTGGCCGCGCACATTACCGTTGCCACTGACAGCAAACTGCACTGTAGCTCCCCGGCTGGATGCCAAGCCACCAAAAAGGTAGCCCGACTCAGTGCGTTCAGACAGCTCTTGCAACAGCTCAGTCAAATCGGGGGTACTGCCGTCCGCATGCACCAGCGCTGTGTGCGCATCAAAAAACCCGTGCTGCGCGCCCAGAGGCGCTACGCCGCTAAAAACGCGGTATTGGCCCGCAGGCAGCTCGCAGAGCATGACCGCCAGGGCAGGTTCGTCAAAATACTCCACATTGTTGGCTGCAATACCGATGCCCACCGTGCCTGTCCAGTCGGGCACGGTGGGCAGCTCGGCGCTCAGGTGTTCCAAAATGGCTTCGGCCTCGCTGGCGTAGTGGTCGGTGATGTAGACAATGGCCAGCGTGGGTTGTTGGGCATAGTCATGCAGGGCGATTTGTGCGCGCAGTTGAGCCAATACTAAGCCTGCTGCCATGCGCCACTGCGGATGCGTGGCGTGGCCAAATGGAAAGAGTTTTGTCACTAATGCCCCCTTCGCTTAGCTGCGCTTGCGGGCGGGAGACTTTTTGGCCGTTGTTCTTCGACTTGCAGCCGACTTAGTGAGTTGATTGACTGTAGATTTGGCGCTGTTAAATGCGGTTTGGGTCATAGCCTTGGCCACATTCTTGGTGGTGTCCATCGCAGTTTTTTGCGCTGCGTCTTTCATGGCGCCACTGGCTATTTGGCCAAACTGCTGGGACAGCGAAGTCCACAATTGCATAGGATCGATGATGCCGCCAGGCACCGGGCTGCCCGTTGTTTTAGTGGTTGATTTTTTACGTGCTGCAGGCTTTTTTCCGGTCACGGTTTCTATGGCCTTGTCTTTGGCGCTGTACACGGCGCTGGCTACGGTGTCGGCAGCTTTGAGCTTGAAAGCGTTGGCGACATCGCCCATATTGAAGTTCATGCCCTTGAGTGTGGCCAAGGTCATTTTTTGTACTTCGAGTGCAGTGATCGTAGCGGCAAGTGCTTTGGCGTTTTGGTCTAGCCAAAACTGCACTGTCTTGAGTTCATCAATGCGTTTGTCCAGCTCTTCGACGTTGAGCGTCGGTGCAACCCAGTTGGCGGGGTTGGGCAGTTGCGGAATATTTTGTGCAGCACCTTTGGCCAAGTTTTGTAGAAAATCAAATCCGGGAACAAATTTGCCAAAGGGGTTTGCATCGCTCATGGGGGCTCCGTAGGTAAGCTGATGGACACAGCTTACCGTACATTGAGCGCAAAAACCATAACGTTTTCGGCTATGGTGGCAAGGCCAAAAGCCTAGGGTTTGGCTGGCGCACTAGCCCCATCCATTGGCGCAGTGGCAGGTGGTGTGGGCGCTGGGCTAGCCATTGGTGGCGCAGAAGGTGGAGTAGACAGTGCTGGCGGCTCAGCACCCATGCCGGTACCACCGCTTTTGGCCGCGTCTTTGCAGCCAGTCAGCGCCAATATGGCCGCACTGAGCAGCACAAGAGCGGCGCCCTTCATCAGCCAAGTGGTAGAGGTTGAGCGCACAGGGTCGTCGCGAAATAGTCGGGGCTGGCTGTCTGAGAGGTAAACATCATATTTCATGGCAAAGGACCGCTTGAGAGCGGCGCAGTTAAAGTTGAACAGGGTTCCACCTTATGTGCCCAGCCTCGTATTTGCAAGCGTTTCTCACAACCAGAGAGCAACACTACAGAATATTGCCTGCGCAATCAATTTGACACTTTTTCGAGGTAGATATTGGATAGTCAGCTATTTATTTTATAGTATTAGTGTGTGATTATGTGGAGTGATGGCATAGCCCGCAGTGATGTGGTAACGCACAAGAGACGTAAAAAAAGCCGCATGAAGCGGCTTGGGGGATGCACTAGCAGAGTTTACTGTAGTGTGCGTTTAACGGATTCAAAAGCGTGGTTTTGGATCTTGGTTTTATGGCGATTGACTTGGCGGTCTAGCTTGTCTACCAGATCGTCGACTGCGGCGTACAGGTCAGCGTGGCTGCTTTCGGCAAATAGGTCGTTGCCTTTGACATGGATGTTGCATTCCGCTCGTTGGCGGCGCTCTTTTTCTTTCTGTTTTTCGACCGTGAGCAAGACTTTTACGTCGACTACTTGGTCAAAGTGGCGTGATATTCGATCGAGTTTACTGGTCACATACGTTCGCAGGGCGGGGGTTACTTCAAGGTGGTGACCACTGATCGTCAAGTTCATAGGGAGACTCCTAAATGCTCTCGTTGCACAAACGTTGGAGGCTGGTTTGACGCACAACCCCAACACCTAAAAACAACTCAAAACTGATCTTTTCTACGCTTGAAGTTACTATGCACCGAAACTTTAGTGTTCGCAATCTTGCAGTGCAACAAAACGCAAGTAACACACTACTTTATGGATGTAAGTCTTTGATTTTCATCATTAAATTTATTTTTAATTATTTTGTCACTGCGTGAACAGCAGCCGCCGATGGGCTCTGCGTCGCTGCGCCATACAGTGACAATTTGCCCACCAGCCACAGACTGACCAGCGTCGCAGCGATGCCCAGTAGCGCATTGCCGCCGTAGTGCTGCACAAGGCCCTGTGCATCGCGGCTGATAATCAGGCCGCCCAAGTAGGCTGCCAAGCCCATGGCAGCGGACTGCACCGCCGAGTTGAGCGCCATGAAGGTGCCGCGCAGCTGGGGGTTGCCCGCCGATACCAGCACCGCCATACCAGGGATCATGCGGCTGCTCATGCAGATAAAAAACGCGGTGGATACCACCAAGATAGCAGGCAAGCCCCAAGGCGCGCTTTGCGTCATTAAAAACATCGGCACAGTCGTTGCCAGAGCAGTGGCACGAAACATGGTCTGTTTGCCGACCTTGTCGGTCATGCGGCCCACCCAGCGTGCAGTGAGCAATGTCGCTGCGCCGCCGCAGAGATAAATATACGGGATTTGCTGCGCACTGAGGCCGCCATTGACGGTGGTGTAAATAGTGATGTACGGAATCACGGCAAAACCTGCCGCCATCAGCAGACCAGAGAACGCAAATGCTTTGAGATGGTTGGGGTCAGACACCACCTGCACAATGTTGGCCAGCGGCGAGGCGCTGGCGCGCGCCATGTGCTCACGCAGTGGCGGTAGGGTTTTCCAGGCGAGCACCGCCAGCACGGCGCACACCGCTGCAATGGCGATAAACGGTGCATGCCAGCCCCAGTGCGCGGCCAAAAATAAACTTAGCGGCACACCGGCCACCGTGGCAGCAGAAAACGACGACATCACAATTGCACTGGCACGCCCGCGCCGCTCAAACGGGATGACGTCGGCCACAATAGTTTGCGACAGCGCCGAGAGCACGCCACCAAACGTGCCCGCGGCAATGCGTGCAGCCATCAGGCTATCGTAGGTGGGTGCCAAGCCGCAGGCCAGCGTGGCCAAGGCGAAGAGCACATACAAAACCAGCAATAGCTTTTTGCGGCCAAACCGGTCAATGTAGAGCGATGCCAGCAGACCCGATGCACCCGCAGCAAACGTGTAGGCCGATACCAGCAGGCCAAACTGCGCATCGCTGATGTTAAAGAGTTGCGTAAACTGTGGGCCTAATGGCATCATCACCATGAAGTCAACAATGTGGGTGAATTGAATGCCCGCAAGCGACAGCAAAAGCCATAACTCGCGCTTGGGTGTGAGCGCTGTGTGCATAAAGACCTGAGAATTAAGTAACTACTGTACTGCAATGACACTGTCTACGCTGATCCACGCTGCAATGTCCCGCCCGAGCCAGCCTCGCACTGCGCTGGTACTGATGGGCGGCGGCGCGCGCACGGCGTACCAAGCGGGTGCCTTGCGCGCTATTGCAGACATGCTGCGTGTGCAGCCGCCAGTGGCTGCGCCCATGGCGTTTCCGTTTCAAATATTGGTGGGCACATCGGCCGGGGCGCTCAACGCCAGCTTTTTGGCGGCCCGCGCCAATGACGGCTTGCTGGCGATGGATGCATTGACCACGTTTTGGCACACCCTGCGCTCTGAGCAGGTGTACCAGCTGGATGTCTCGCCGTGGGTGCGCTTAAGCAAAATCGCTGCGGCTTGGAGCCTGTCCAAACAAGTGCGCGGCCACGGCGCGCTGCTAAGCAACACGCCCTTGGTTGACACCTTGCACAAAGCGATCAGCCTGCAGGGCATTGACGCGGCGCTGGAGAGTAAAGCACTGCACGCCTTGGCCGTGACCGCGTCCAGCTACACCAGCGGCGAGCACTGGACCTTTTGCCACACCGCCCGAGATGCGCGTGCGCAGCCTTGGGCACGCCCCGGCAGACGGGCCGAGTTTGGCCCTGTGACGATTGAGCATTTGATGGCGTCTAGCGCGATTCCGCTGATTTTTCCGTCCACGCCGCTGTGGGTGGACGGTGGGCGTGAGTTCTTTGGCGACGGCTCGATGCGGCAAACCTCGCCTTTGTCGCCCGCGCTGCATTTGGGCGCACACAAAGTGCTGTGCATAGGCGTAGGTCAGCCTCAGCGCAGCAGCTTTGGCGGCTCTGGCAAGCAAGCGTCGCACCAGGCGCCCGGTTTGGGCGGTATCTTGGGCCACGCCATGGCCAGCGTGTTTCACGACACGCTGCAAGGCGACGTAGAGCAAGCCCAGCGCATGAACCACACGCTGGCCCAGCTGCCGCGCGAAGTGGCGGCGGTTATGCCCTACCGTAGCGTGAACGTGATGAGTCTGCATCCCAGCGAGTCGCTAGATGACATCGCTCTGCGCCATGTGGGCGAGCTGCCTGCATCAGCGCGCAATGCACTCGAAGGCTTGGGCGCGCTGCAGTCGCAGGCGCAGTTGAGCAAGGCACGCGCCAGCGCCAGCAGCGAAAAAGGCAACGCCAGCGCAGGCGCAGCTGCGCTGGCCAGCTATTTGCTATTTGAGCCTGGCTTTATCAATGCCTTGATCGCCATGGGCCAGCGCGATGCATATGCGCAAAAGACACAGTTACTCGAGTTTCTAGCGGCTTAATTGCTGCTGCGCTTGCGCTGTGCCCCGTTACCTGTGGATACAGGGGATAATCGCGGCATATTTACTTTTGGAGCCAGTCTCTTGGAAACCTATCCTAGTTGGTAGCTTCCTGCGTCCCCCGCCCGCAAACAGGCCTGTTATTCGCCGTTTGCAGCGCACCGGTCGTATGGAAGCCAAACTCGCTTTATATGCCCTGTGCGCGATGCAAGGCTGCAATTTGTGCAGCCTGCACGCCACCCCAACACCTTAAGTTTGGAGTGAGCCATGCTCAACATCTTTACACTGGCCAATGGCCGCCTGTTCCAAGAAGAGATCGAGTCCTTGGAGGAGCTGACCAAGTTCCAACCCATTTGGGTTGACCTTGAATCCCCCACGCCCGAAGAAAAAGCCTGGATCAAGCAGCATTACGGCCTGTCGATTCCCGACGACGCGATGGACGAAGACATCGAGGAATCTGCCCGTTTTTACGAAGCCGACAACGGCGACCTGCATATTCGCTCTGACTTTTTGATCGAAGACAGCGCCGAGTCGCGCACCGAGCGCGTGGCGTTTATCTTGAACCTGCACAACGCCGAGCTTAAAAGCAAGGGCGTGCTGTTCTCCATTCACGACGAAGACGTGCCCGTGTTTCGCCTGCTGCGCATGCGCGCGCGCCGCCTGCCCGGCCTGATCGAAGACTCGCGCGATGTGCTGCTCAAGCTGTACGACGCCGATGCCGAGTATTCGGCTGATGCTCTGGAGGGTGTGCACGACGCGCTAGAGCACATCAGCGGCAAAGTGCTTAAAGGCGAGGTGACCGATGAGGTGGCGGGTGAGGTGTTGGCCACGATAGCCAAAGAAGAAGACTTGAACGGCCGCATTCGCCGCAACATGATGGACACGCGCCGCGCCTTAAGCTTTATGATGCGCAGCAAAATGCTGTCGAGTGAGCAGCACAACGAGGCGCGCCAAATTATGCGAGACATTGACTCGCTGGACAGCCACACGGTGTTTTTGTTCGACAAAATTAACTTTTTGATGGACGCGACGGTGGGTTTTATCAACATCAACCAAAACAAGATCATCAAAATCTTCTCGGTAGCCAGCGTGGCCTTGTTGCCACCCACCTTGATCGCCAGTATTTACGGCATGAACTTTCAGCACATGCCCGAGTTGGCACAAAGATGGGGCTATCCGGTGGCGCTGGCATTGATGCTCTGCTCGGGCGTGCTGCCTATGCTGTATTTCCGTAAGCGTGGATGGTTGAAGTAACTCGTATTACTATTAATTTA
>JANPDG010000080.1:0-35885 GCA_031431335.1 Polaromonas sp.
AAGATACATCCAACTTACCACTAGACGGCATCTGTTGTGCGATGTGTTGGTGATAAAAAATAGCGTTTTTCCGACGTGGATATTAGATAGTTAGCTATAAATTTAGTAGTAATATGAAAATCGCAATATTAGGAATTGGCAACATGGGCTTGCCTATGGCACGCCGCTTAGCGCAAGCAGGGCACACCGTGCATGCATGGAACCGCAGCCCTGCAAAAGCGCAGCCTTTGATGGCCTTTGGGGTGCAGATATTTGACACAGCGGCCCAGGCTGTGCAGGGCGTCGGCATGGTGATTGGCATGCTGGAGAACGGTGCGGTGATGGACGAGGTGCTGTTTGCCCAAGGCACAGCGCAGGCGATCAGCCTTGGCAGCCTCGTGATCGACATGGCCAGCACCAAGCCGCGCGAAGCGCGTGACCACGCGGCCCGCCTGGCTGCCATGGGCATTGATCATATGGACTGCCCTGTATCGGGTGGCACGGTGGGCGCAGAGGGCGGCAGCTTGGTGATGATGGCAGGCGGCAAGGCGCAGTGCTTTGCTGCAGCGCAAAGCGTGCTCAGTGTGTTTGGCCGCAGCACGCATGTGGGTCCGCACGGCGCAGGGCAACTGGCCAAGCTGGCCAACCAAATGATTGTGGGCATCACCATTGGCGCGGTGGCCGAGGCGCTGCTCTTGTGCGAGCGCGGCGGCGCTGATATGGGCAAAGTGCGCGAGGCGATTACGGGGGGCTTTGCCGACAGTCGCATTTTGCAATTGCACGGCGAGCGCATGGTTAAGCGCGACTTTGCGCCGCGCGGCAGTTTGAATATTCAGCTCAAAGATATGCGCAATGCGCTAGACACCGCGCAAGAGACCAGCATGGACGCACCCATCACCACGCTGTTTGAAAAGCTCTATGCGCAGGCCGCAGAGCACGGCTTGGGCGAGCTAGACCACAGCGGCTTGTTTGTGGAGCTGGCCTCGCGCAATGGTATGACTTGATTGCGATAAAAGCGCACAATAAGGTTTGCCCTCACCGGAGAACCTGATGCCACCTATAGTCACCCGCCGCGCAATGTGCAGCCTGCTGGCTGGCAGCATCAGCGCGCTGCTAGCCAACAGCCACACCCGTGCGCAGGCTACCACCGTCTCACCCGTCTCAA
This sequence comes from Polaromonas sp., assembly GCA_031431335.1. GTDB lineage: Bacteria > Pseudomonadota > Gammaproteobacteria > Burkholderiales > Burkholderiaceae_C > JAAFIP01. The sequence continues at coordinate 1,145 of JANPDG010000080.1, forward strand.
CCGACTCAACCGACCAAGCCGCGTGGGACACGCTGCGCTCTGGTGGCCATGTGATGCTGATTCGCCATACGCGGGCACCCGGCACGTTTGACCCGCCTAGCTTTACGCTAGGCGACTGCAGCACGCAGCGCAACCTGAGCGAAGAAGGCCGCGCCCAAGCCCTGCGGCTGGGCGAGCTGGTGCGCGCTATGGGCGTAGCGGTGGACCAGGTGCAAAGCTCGCAGTGGTGCCGCTGTGTGGACACCGCCAAGCTGGCTTTTGGTACCAATTTAGTCAAAACCTACGCACCGCTTAATTCGCCCACGCAGCTCACCGCCGCACAGCGCCAAGCCAACACCCAAACCCTGCGCAAAGATATTCAAGCGTTCAGCGCCAAAAAAAGCAAAGCGCCTGCTAACCGCGTGTTCGTCACGCACATGTTTAACATCCAAGACATCACGGGAGAGAGCGTGATGGAAGGCGAAATACTGGTAGTGAAAGGTGATGCATCAGGCGTGCGTATGGTGGGGCGGATTGCGCCGGCTACGGCGACAGCGGCATTGACATGGGGCAGAGAATTGCCGCTGATCAACTAGAGCGCCAAGACGCTGTTGATCATACTGAGCAGCAGCTACTGCGCCAGCCCCTTGCGGTGGCGCACAACGTCTGCTGCGCTAACGGCATCGGCTTGGTTGCCCCAAGACTGGCGAATGTAGGTGGTGACAGCGGCAATATCGGTGTCGTCCAGCACATGGACAAACGGCGGCATGCCGAACGGGCGGGGGTTGCCAGCAGTGCTGGGCGCGTAGCCGCCTGCCAAGATGATGCGCACCAGGTTGGCGCTGGTGTGCATGCTGACTGCGCGGTTGCCTGCCAAGGCGGGCAGGGCAACGCTGCCGCCCAGTTGTACGCCCTGGCCTTGCGCGCCGTGGCAGCTGGCGCAGTGCTTGGTAAACAGCTGCGCGCCGCGCTCATACAACTGCGATGACTGCGACAACTGGGCGCTTTGGCTGGGTGCTGGCCGCGGCGCAGCCCTTGTTTCGGGCAGTGATTGCAGATAAGCAGCGGTTGCGCGCAGGTCAGCGTCAGTCCAGTACTGCGTGCTTTTAGACACCACCTCGGCCATGGGCCCGGCTACGCTGGCGTTGGGCGCAATGCCCGTTTTGAGCAGCGCCACCACGTCGCGCTGCGGCCAGTGCATCACGCCGGCTTGTGCGGCGTCCACCAGCGACGGAGCGTACCAGTCTTGCATGGGCATAAGTGCGCCGCTGAGCGCAGGGTTTTTGTCGGTCGCACCCAGAGCGTTGCGCTGCGCGTGGCAGGCGCTGCAGTGGCCCAGGCCCTGCACAAGGTATGCGCCGCGAGCGAGGTCACTCGCACTTTGCGCTGGGTCACTGGCTATAAATGCTGCACCATCTTGTTGAAGCGCTTTTTGGAAGTTTTTAGGGCTATTTTCCGACGTGGATATTGGATATTTAGCTATTATTTTAGTAGCATATTGATTTGATTTAGAACCCTCTGACTGCTCAAAAAACATCAAGCGCCACACTGCCAGCGCCACTTGGGTGTTAAGCGGAAAGGGCAGGTCGTGGGCGCGGTTGCTCTGCTGCACGGGGCTTACGCTGTGCATGAAGTAGGCGTACAAATCGTCAGAATCTGCACGGGTGATGTGGGTGTAGTTGGTGTAGGGAAAGGCGGGAGTCAGCAGGTGGCCGTCGGCGCTGACGCCTTCGTGCATGGCGCGGTAAAAAGCCTGGGCGCTCCAGCGGCCAATACCGGTGGCAGGGTCAGGCGTGATGTTGCTGGTGTAGACCGCGCCAAACGGCGTGTGGATGGTTTTGCCGCCTGCAAATTCTGCGCCGCCGCGCGCGGTGTGGCAGGCAGCGCAGTTGCCTACGCGGGCCAGATACGCACCGCGTTGCAGTGTGTTGTCGTCCACAATTAGCGCGTTTTTTTGCGAGTTTTCCGACGTGGATATTAGATTGTTTGCTATTAATTCAGAAGTAATCATTGCACTGCAAATCAGTGCAATGCCGCCTAGAAAAACGCCCAGGGCGGCGAAGATGCGTTGCACCGGGCTGGCGCGTTGCCAACGGGCGGCCAGCTTTGCGGCATATGGCGCCGTGCCGCTCAGGTTTACGTTCACTTCACGCCTCCGCAGGCTTGCGGCATGGCTGCTGGCAAGGCGGCTGCGGGTTTGCCAGCAGCGCCTGTGGGCACGGTTTGCGCGGCCAGCCAAGTGGCCAGCGCCTCGACATCGTCCGCCGTCAGCAGCTTGGCAATGCGGCCCATGCAGTCGGGGGCATGGGCGCGGCGTTGGCCGGTTTGCCATGCGCCTAGCTGCCCGGCCATGTAGTCGCGCGGCAGGCCCAGCAGGGCGGGCATGCTGGGCTGGCTGGTCACTAAACTGTTTACTGGGCTGCCTGCTGTTCGTAGCGCAGGCGCTACGCCCATTAGCGCAGGCGCTACGCCCATCAGCGCTGCGCCGTGGCAGGCAACGCAGGCGGGGATGCCGCGCACCGCGTCGCCGCGCGTCGCCAGCATTTGGCCACGCGCTAAGACGCTGGGTGCGGTGCCGGGGCGCGGCGCTGCAGGCGGCGGGTAGGGCAAGTCAAGCTGGGCAAAATAGATGGCCATCTCCATCAAATACGCATCACTCAAATGCTCCACCATGCCCACCATCAGCCCGTAGTGGCGGCGGCCATCGCGAAAGTTGAGCAGCTGGTTGTACAGGTAGCCAGCCGGTTTGCCCGCTATGCGCGGAAAGTAGGCTTCATTGGCCGTGCGGCCCACACTGGCTGTCACGCCTGCGCCGTGGCAGGTGGTGCAGGCCTGCATGCGTTTGGACTGGGTGTCTTGCAGGGTGGGCTCAGAAGCCGTTTGGGCTAATGTGGTTTGCGTGAGGGAGCTGAGGATGCTCAGCCAAGCTGCGGCGAGGATATGTTTGAAATGGTACCTGTGGATCATGCAGTGTTGATCATAATTGCCAGCATACTTGTTTGCTCGCGCTTGGGGCAGAAAACCTTTTGCTCTGCTGTTGGGTTACCCGTTCGGCCTGGGTTACAGCCCTATCTCCACCACCGTTTGCCCCGCCGCGCTGGTGATGTGCAGCCGCGCTCCGATGGCGCTGGCTCGCTCGCGCATAGAAGCTAAGCCGCGTGATACCGGTGCGTCTGCGTCAAAGCCTTGGCCATCGTCGATGATGCGCAGCAGTGCGCCGGGGGTGGGGGATTCACAGCCTGTGGCGCGGGCTTCGATGCGCAGGGTGTGCGCTTTGGCGTGCTGCAGGGCGTTAGACAGCGTTTCAAACAGCATGTACTGCAACTGGCGCAGGGCGCTGTGGTCTAGTCGGTCTATGTGGGGCAGCGCGTCTACATCCCACTCAAACGCCATGCCGCTGCTGGTAAAGCGCGGCTCCAGGCGGTAGCGCATATTGGCCAGCAGCGCGCCCACATCGCCCGTGGGCAGGTGCATGGCGTCGATCGAAAGTTTGAGCTGGTCGAGAGAATCGCGCAGGGTGGTGAGCACTTCGCTGCTGGTGGCTTGGCCGGACTGCAGCTGGCGCATGGCCGCGCTGATGTGAGAGCCTACGCCGTCGTGCATGTCGCGCAAAATGCGGGTGCGCTCGGCGCTGCGTGCCTCGGCGGTGGCCAGCAGGGCGAGCTGTTGGTAGCTGTCCGCCAGCTCGGCTTGTTTGTCGGCCACGCGCTGCTCTAGCGTGCGCAGCAGGTCACGTGCTTGCGCGCTGGCGGCGCGAAACAACTGCACTATCTGCACCAAGATTACCACGGCCAGCAGCGCTGCAGCTCTCACCATCCAGCGGCCATCCGTCCAATATTCAGCGCTGCCCTGTACCCATAACTGGTAAGCCATCAACACCAACAAAGCTATACCTAAACGCGCTGCCCAGCGCTGCGGTGTGCCCAATAATTGGTAGAGCATGGTGGCGCTGGTTAGCACGGCCAGCCAACCCACAGCCGCTGCCGCTTGCGCAGGCACTGCCGTGTTGAACCATGTTGCCTCAATTAGCGGCGCGCCAATGTGCAGCGCCCACAGCGCGCAGCTAGCGGTGGTCAAACCAAACTGACGGCGTAGGGCAGGCTGGGTCATGACCAAGCTGGCACTCAAAATAGCCACAATCAGCAGCACCATCGCTACCATTTGCCGTGAGGTGACTTGCGCAAATAGCGCCCGATCGTAGTGCTGCGCCAACGCGCTTTGCCGCCCCACCATCACCGTGCTCAGCCCGGCGCGGCGGTCTGCGTCTGCACGCAGATGAATACGAACCAGATTGATTTTTTGCAGCACTTGGGGCGGCACGGTGTAGTAGCGCGGCGCGTGTGCATAGTTGCTACCGGTTGTAGCGCGGTAGTCGCCCAGCTGGGACAGCAGCGAGCCGTTGAGCCAAATATCGGCGCGGCTGCCCACATGGGGCAGGTAGACCGCATACGGCTCGGTAGGCTCGCCCGGCAGCACAAAAGCCACTTCAAAGCTGGCCTCGCCGCTCTGGCCGCTGTGCTGCCGGTCCCAGTGGTAGGGCAGAGCCACAAAGTTCAGCTCAGACGTGCTGGCCACGCTCAGCAGGGCTTGGGCTTGGTCGATGACGATGATGCCCCGCGACTCCAGATCAGCTAGCTCTAATGCAGATCCGTGCGAGGCTTGTGCCAGATTGGCCCCAGTCAAACTAAGCACAGTCATTAAAGCGGCTACAGCCACAAGCGCGCTGAGTCGCATTGCGCGCACCAGAAGGCTGGCCTGCTTTAAGGGCACCGCGTTAAACCCACAGCTCGGGGCAGTACCCTGCGCTCACCGCGCCGCTGGCCAGCACCACGACAGGCCGCTTGACCACGCTCGCGTGCGTCAGCATCAACGCCTTGGCGCTTGGCGCGTCTACCACAGCCGCTTGCTCAGCAGCATCTAGCTTGCGCCAAGTGGTGCCCTTTTTGTTCAGCAGCGCCTCCCAGCCCAGCGCTGCTATCCAGGTGTCCACAGCATCTGCAGGCACGCCCAGCTTTTTAAAGTCGTGAAAGCTGTAAGCCACGCCATGCGAGTCGAGCCAAGCGCGCGATTTTTTGACGGTGTCGCAGTTAGGAATGCCGTAAAGAGTGGTCATCGTTTCATTGTAGGCGAGCGCAATTGCGCAGATGGGCTCTTCAAAAGCGCTAATTTACTACTAAATTAATAGCTAACTATTCAATATCCACGTCGGAAAACTGCCAAAAAAATCACCTAAAACCTACAATTCAACATGATCGCCTGATTTCTCGCTGTGCAACGCACATTTGCGACAATACAGGCTATGACGCAACTGCACAGTTTGGACGATTGGTTGGCCTATATCGAGGCCCTGCACCCTCAAAACATCGCTATGGGCCTCGAGCGGGTGCGCGCAGTGTGGCAGCGCACGGGGCTGGGGCTCAATTGCCCGGTGATTACCGTGGCGGGCACCAATGGCAAGGGCTCAACGTGTGCCATGCTCGAGTCGATCTACACCCAGGCAGGCTACCGCACAGCGGTGTACAGCAGCCCGCATTTGGTGCACTTTTTAGAGCGCTGCCGCCTGAAGGGTGAGATGGTGGGCGAGGGCGACTTTATCGCGGCGTGTGGGGTGATTGAAAACGCAAGGCAGCAGGACGCGGCGATTGCGTTGACGTATTTTGAGTTCACCACACTGGCGTTTTTAGCGCTGATGGCCCAGCAAACCATCGACGTGGCCATCCTAGAAGTGGGGCTGGGCGGCAGGCTGGACGCGGTCAATATCGTTGACACCGACTGCGCCATCATCACCAGCATCGACCTGGACCATATGGAGTATTTGGGCGACAACCGAGAGAGTATTGGTTACGAGAAAGCCGGCATTTTGCGCGCAGGCAAGCCCGCAGTGGTCAGCGACCCAATGCCGCCGCTAAGCATCGCCGCGCACGCTAAGGCCATGGGCGCTGACCTGTATTTAATGGGCACCGACTTTAATTTTAATGGCGACAAACAGCAGTGGGGCTGGGCAGGGCGCGATGCCCAAGGCACACCGCGCCGTTACGCAGGCCTGGCCTACCCCGCGCTGCGCGGTGCCAACCAGCTCATGAATGCCAGCGGCGTGCTGGCGGCCATCACCGCACTGCGCGGGCGATTGCCCGTCACAGCCCAGGCCGTGCGCAACGGCTTTGCGTTTGTTGAGCTGCCCGGGCGCTTTCAGATCGTGCCCGGTCAGCCTGCGCTGGTGCTAGATGTAGCGCACAACCCGCACTCGGTGGCCGCGCTGGCGGCTAACCTCGACGCGATGGGTTTTTACCCCACTACCCACGCGGTGTTTGGCGCCATGGCCGACAAAGACCTGGCCGCCATGTGGCCACTGGTCGCGCCCATGGTCGATATTTGGTATTTCACAGACTTGCCCACAGCCCGCGCCGCCACCGGACTGGCACTGCAAAGCCTGTGGGCAGCGCAAAACCAGCGCTCTGACACTGCAAGCAATATTTACACCTCGCCACAAGCTGCATTAGACGCGGCAGTCGCTGTAGCCAAGCCAACCGATAGAATCGTGGTGTTTGGATCGTTCTACACCGTGGGCGGCGTGCTGCAAAACGGCACCCCCAGGTTGAACGCCGAACATTTAAGTGCACCAGCAGCACAGCAACAGAGCAAAGGTCTTCATGGCGTGGTTTAAATTTGGCAAAAAAGACGATAGCGCGCAAGACGCACCATTTCGCGCACGCGGCAAAACGCGCCTCAGCGCACAGGCCCCCACCGACAGCGTGGAGGCCATGCGGCAAAAAGCCAGGTTTCGGCTGATCGGCTCGGTGGTGTTGGTACTGGCAGGGGTGGTGGGCTTTCCCATTTTGTTTGACAGCCAGCCCCGCCCTGTAGCGGTGGATATTCCGATTGAAATTCCTGATAAAGCCCGGTCCAAGCCTCTGACCTTGCCTACGAACACTCCGTCCAGCCCCGCGCCTGCGGCAGTGGTGGAAGACAAAGCCAGCTTGTCTGGCAAAGAAGAGATCATTGCCTCGGGTCAGCCAGCTGCCAACCCGGTTGCCACTGCCCCGGCCAAGCCACTTGCTGCAGCCAGCACCGCAGCAGCAGACGCGGCCAAAATCAAGGCCAAATTGGCCGAAAAAGCAGCTGCTGACAAACTCGCGGCTGACAAGGCTGCCGCCGATAAATCAAGCACGGACAAAACTGTCGCTGAGAAGGCAGCAGCCGATAAACTAACTGCTGAGAAGGCCAAAGAAGCGAAAGAAGCCAAGGCCAAGGCTGCTCTTGAGGCCAGCCGTGCCAAAGCATTGCTCGACGGCAAGCCCGCCGAGGCCAAGCCTACCGCTGACGCTGAGACAGGCCGCTTTATTGTGCAGTTCGGGGCGTTTACTGATGTCGCCAAGTCGCGCGAAGTGCGCCAAAAAGTCGAAAAAGCGGGCCTCAAAACCTACAGCCAAGTGGCCAAAAACGCCGACGGTGACCTGATCCGCGTGCGCGTGGGTCCGTTTGGCACCAGGGCCGAGGCCGACAAAGCCGCCGCCAAGATCAAGGCGCTGGGTTTGCCTGCTTCTATTTTGACCTTGTAAATGATGGAATATTTGCCGCAAGTCGCTCCCCTAGACTGGCTTGGCATCGCAGTAGTTTTCATCTCGTTTCTGATCGGCGCTTGGCGCGGGCTGGTGTACGAAGTGATGGCGGTGCTCGGCTGGATAGCTGCCTTTATTGTTGCGCAAATGCTGGCCTCAGAAGTTGGCGGTATGCTGCCAATGACAGCGCCCAACGAGTCGGTGCGCTACGCTGCGGGCTATGCCACGGTGTTCATTGCGACATTGATTGTGGCCAGCATGCTGACATGGTTTGCCAGCAAAGCCATCCAAAACATTGGGCTGCGGCCAGTAGACCGCATCTTAGGTGCAGGCTTTGGCGTGGCGCGTGGCCTGCTGCTGCTGATGGCGCTGGTGATTGTGGTGCAAATGACGCCACTCAAAAATGGCCCGTGGTGGGCGCAGTCACAAGGCTATGTGGCCTTAGACACGCTGCTGAAAAAACTTAAACCTGTACTGCCGCCTGATTTGGGCAAGTACATCTCATGGCATCGGCCATTTAGTGCACAACAAGGGTTGCCAACATGTGTGGAATCGTAGGCGTAGCCTCTCAATCGCCGGTTAATCAATTGATCTATGACGCGCTGCTGCTGCTCCAGCATCGCGGGCAAGACGCCGCAGGCATCGTTACCCAGCTGGGTACGAAGTTTTATATGCACAAAGCCAAGGGCATGGTGCGCGATGTGTTTCGCACCCGCAATATGCGCGCGCTGCCCGGCAACATTGGCCTAGGCCAGGTGCGTTACCCCACGGCGGGTAATGCGTTTAGCGAAGAAGAGGCGCAGCCGTTTTACGTTAACGCGCCGTTTGGTATTGTGCTGGTGCACAACGGTAATTTGACCAATGTGCCCGAGCTCAAAGAGCAATTGTTCAACGCTGACCATCGCCACATCAACACCGACAGCGACACCGAAGTATTGATCAACGTACTGGCCCATGAGCTAGAAAAAACCACACGCGGCTTGCCCCGGTCGGCCGAAGGACGACTTTTGTCAGATTTTAAAGCTGCCGATGTGTTTGCTGCCGTGCGCGGTGTGCATGCGCGCGTCAAAGGCTCGTATGCCGTGGTGGCGCTCATTGCAGGCCACGGTTTGCTGGCGTTTCGCGACCCGTTTGGCATTCGTCCGCTGTGCATGGGCAAGTCTGATGACGGCACCATCATGGTGGCCAGCGAGTCGGTCACGCTGGAGGGCACTGGCCACCATTTAGTGCGCAACATTGCGCCCGGTGAAGCTATTTTTGTTGATCTGCAAAACCAAGTGCACAGCGAGCAGTGCGCAGCCAAGACCCAGCTCAACCCCTGCATTTTTGAGTTCGTGTATTTAGCCCGACCGGACTCAGAAATGGACGGCATTTCGGTCTACCAAGCGCGCCTTAACTTGGGCGAAACACTGGCCAAGCGCGTCATCTCCACCGTGCCGCCTGACCAGATTGATGTGGTCATTCCTATCCCCGAGTCATCGCGCCCCAGTGCGCAGCAGCTAGCGCACTTGCTGGGCTTGCCGTACCGCGAAGGTTTTGTCAAAAACCGCTACGTTGGCCGCACCTTCATCATGCCGGGCCAGTCAGTACGCAAAAAGTCTGTGCGTCAAAAGCTCAACACGATCAACAGTGAATTCAAAGGCCGTAACGTGCTGCTGGTAGACGATAGTATTGTGCGCGGCACCACCAGCAAAGAGATCGTGCAAATGGCCCGCGACGCAGGCGCCCGCAAGGTGTACTTGGCCAGCGCCGCGCCGCCCGTGCGCTACCCCAATGTATATGGTATCGATATGCCCACCAGCGAAGAGCTGGTAGCGCACAACCGCACAGTCGAAGAGATTCGCGTGCTGATTGGCTGCGACGCGCTGATCTACCAAGAGGTGGACGGCATGAAGGCGGCCATTGGCAAGCTCAACCCGGCGATCAAAGACTTTGATGCAAGTTGTTTTGATGGTGTGTATGTGACGGGCGATATTTCTGCGGGGGATGTCAAGCGCATCAACGAAAATCGCGTGGGCGTGGAGGAAAACGAAGAGGACACCTCACGCTTGGCCTTGCCAAACCAAAACTGAAACACAGCGCTACAACACAACACGAAGGCAGCGCAAGATATCACTTGACCGCAGCTTGGCGCAAACGCCTGGCCAAAAAAGCCAAGCTGGCAACAGTGATCAGCACGCACACCAAGAGCGGAATGGCCATTTGCATGGTGCTAAAGCCCTCGCCTTTTAAAACCCGCATCATCAGTGTGTTTTGTGCCAGGGCGGGCACCCACAGGTGCCAAGGCTCTTCGCCACTTTGATTGAACAGGCTCACCATCGGTAGCATGCTGACCAACAGCATGACCACGGTGCTGTTGGCCTGCGCTTCTTTAAAGCTCTTGCAGCGAATCGCCACCGCCATCAACAAGGCCGATGCCGCTGCAGCAAAGGGCAGCAGCACCACTAAGAACAGCGCAGCTTCGTGCCATCCAAACTGAAACATGGCCTGCAAGGTGTCGCTGCGCAGCAGCCACTGCCCGGGCAAAAAGCTCATGCAGCTGAGCACCGCAATCAGCATGCTCACGGTGGCCACCGCGCCCCATTTGCCTGCTGCCAAAACCCATGGCGGCACCGGGTTCATGAGCAGTGGCTCCAGCGAGCCGCGCTCGCGCTCGCCAGCCGTCGTGTCTAGCGCAGCATTTAAAGCGCCTGACACGACAGCCAGCAGCACAAAAAATGCCAACATCCCGGTAAACTGCGCCGCCCGTGTTTGGTTGCTGGCCAAGTCACGCTCTTGCACTTTAATGGGCGAGAGCAGCGCTACAGACACGCCGCGCAGTGCAAGGCTCAAGGTCGCACGCTCTTGGCTAAACTGGTTAAGCAATTGCGCCACGCGCTGCACGCCAGACTCGCTTTGTTTGTTAGCGCTGTCGCTGACTACCACTACTTCGGGTGCGTCGCCGCGTACCATAGTGGCTTCAAAATTTGCGGGCACCACCACCACCGGGTCAGCCAGTTTGGAGTCGCGCAGTTGCTGCTCGTAGTCTGCTGGCGCAATTTTGACTTGCCAAGTTTGGCGCTGCATAAAATTGTGCAAGCTGGGTGCATGCTCTATGCCTGCCACCAGCACCACGCGCTGCTCGGCCTTGGTCTCTAGGGTAGATATCAAGCTGGACAATGCCAGCAGCAAGGCAGGCCCCATCAGCACACTAGAGGCCAGCACAACGATGAGCGTGCGCCGATCGCGCATGGCGTCTAGTAGTTCTTTGCGGTACACGGCCCACACGCGGGTGAGTAGGTTCATGCTGCTAGCTCCGCTTGGGGCGTGAAGGCCAGCTTGACAAACACCTCTTCAAAATCTGATTCACCTGTGCGCTGGCACAGCTCGTCCACCGTGCCAGTGGCCACTGTGCGTCCGTGCGACATGATGACCACGCTATCGCACAGGCGCTGCACCTCTTGCATGATGTGGGTTGAAAAGATAATGCATTTATTGCCGCCCTCAGGCGTACTTAAAAACCGCAGCGACTCGCGCAGCGCGCGTGTGGCCAACACGTCGAGTCCGTTGGTAGGCTCGTCCAGCACGATATTGGCAGGGTCGTGCACCAGCGCGCGGGCCAGAGCGGTTTTCATTCGCTCGCCTTGGCTAAACCCTTCTGTGCGGCGCTCCAGCAGCTCGCGCATGTCTAGCGTGTGCGCCAGTGCCTCAGCGCGGGTTTGGGCAGCGTCACGATGCATGCCTTGAAGCTGGCCAAAGTAGACTATGTTCTCACGGGCAGTCAGGCGCGGGTACAGGCCGCGCGCGTCGCTCAAAATGCCCATGCGCGCGACAGCCTCTTGCGGTCTGCTGGCCACGTCAATACCGTCTACCGACATGCTGCCCGCGTTAGGCGAAATAAGCCCGGCCAGCATGCGCAGGGTGGTGGTTTTTCCAGCGCCGTTGGGGCCGAGCAGGCCGGTGATGTGGCCATCAGGCGCACGCACATTGGCATCTCGCACGGCGTGTACCAGCGCAGGAGGGGCGCGCTTAAAACTAAGCGACTTGACGGCGGCGTTCAAGCTCAGTTTTTGTGGCGCAGAAGGCGCAGCAAACGAACGCGCCAGATGTTCAATATGGATCATGGGGGGCTCTGAAACGCATTGTTTACCGGCGTGAATGCGGGTGGCCTGGGAATGTTTTTGACACAGGCCGTGTCGACAGCGCTGGCCTGCGCATCGTCCTCAAGGTCAATAAAGCGGTACAGCACATCGCGCATGCATTCCAGCGACATCACGCCATGCCCTGCATTGGGCACCACTACATGCTGCGCCTTGCTGCCTAGTGCCTGCGCTATGCGCGTGCCATGGCGCACGGGGGTGACGGGGTCGAGCCCGCCACTGAGCACCAGAGCAGGCGCGCTGCTGGCGGGCACGGTGTAAAAAGCGTTGACCACTTGGCCGCGCGGCCAGTAGGCGCAGGTGTCGATATAAAGTTGTCCAAATTCGGCACCAAAATCAGCACCTGGTTTGTCTGTTGACGCTGCCAAGCGCGGCATGTCCTCAGCGCACACCACTGAAAAGTGCATGCCTATGGCGAGTCGGCTTGTAGGACTGGCAGTGAGCGCGCCACTTAGCCCCAGTAGAGCGTCGTAGCGGCCCTGCTGCGCTTGGGTGATGGCATAAGGCAGGGCCGAGGTGAGTGCAGGCGTATACAGCGGGGCGCGTACGCTGGCCAGCACCATCTCGCGGGTCAGCGTGAGCCGCTCAGCCGTGCCGGTCAGTGGGTGCGTTAACGTGACTGCTCGGGGCAGTTGGGCGAGCAATGCAGCCCAGTCGGTGCGCAGCTTCGGGTAGGCGTTTTGGCAACCGGCATCTTGCTCACACGATGCGAGCAACGCGTTGAATGCCGCTTGACTGTCGGTCGATACGCTGGCGGGCAGGGCAATGTCGGGCGGGGCGACACCGTCGATGACCATGCGGCGCACAGATTGCGGAAACTGCCGTGCATACTCCAGCGCTGCCCGCGTGCCATATGAGCCGCCCACCAGGTTAATGCGCGGTGCGCCCAAGGCTTGCCGTACTGCATCAACATCTTGCATGGCCAAAGACGTGGTGAAAAAAAGAAGGTCACCGTAGGGCAGCTTTTGGAGTTGGCTTAAGCATTGGCGCAGCAGCAGGGTGCGCCGTGCAGGGTCGAGTTGCTGGGCCAGCGGTCCGCGCTGCTCGTCCTCGCACATCAGCGGCGCTGAGCGCCCAGTGCCGCGCTGGTCTACAAACACCAGATCGCGCCGGTTGTTTAAGCGGCGCATTTGCTGGGTCAGCGCTGGGGCTATGCCAATGGCGCTTTGCCCAGGCCCACCGGCCAAGAAAAACACAGGGTCAGGCAATTTGCGCCGCGCCAGCGCTGGCACCACCACGTAATGCACCTCAATCTGCGCACCCTTGGCTTGGTCAGGGTTTAAGGCGCGTTGTACGAAGCCGCACTGCACTTGGGTGCTAAAGCCAGCCACTCTGCAAGAACTGAGGGTTTGCGCTGCTGCGGTATTTGAAAACAGCAGGCCCCACAACACACTTTGTACAAATCGATAAAACATACAAACTATTCTAGAGGTATTCAATGAATCCTCTGTTTATGCAGCTGAAAATGGGGGTAACGGAATATTGAGTTTTGCAAAAGTGCTACCATAATGGCACTGATAAAAACCAGTTCCTTAAGCACATCGCATCCTACTGGTAAATGCTTTAAAAGCGCCATAATCCGGGTCCAATTGGCCGATGCAGCCCAGATTACGAACGTATTGAATAAAAAATGAAGCCTCACGATTCAAAACCCCTGCCCGAAGGCCTGCACGCTGACACACTGGCCGTGCGTGCATCGATTGAGAAAAGCCAGTATGGTGAAAACTCAGAAGCGCTGTACTTAAGCTCGTGTTTTACCCAGCCCGACTCCGAAACCGCTGCGCGCCGGTTTGCAGGCGAAGAAGATGGCTACATCTACAGCCGCTTTACCAACCCGACGGTTGCCGCCATGGAGACGCGCCTGGCCGCCATGGAAGGCACACAGGCGTGCATCGGCACCAGCAGCGGCATGAGCGCTATTTTGATGCTGTGCATGGGCTTGCTCAAGGCGGGCGACCATGTGCTGTGCTCACGTTCAGTGTTTGGCAGCACAATGAAGCTAATTGGCACTGAGTTTGGCAAGTTTGGGGTCGAGTCCACATTTGTGAGCCAAACGGATGTGGCCGAGTGGCAAGCCGCCATGCGGCCCAATACCCGCCTGCTGCTGGCCGAAACGCCTACCAACCCGCTCACCGAGGTGTGCGACATCCAGGCCTTGGCCGACATTGCGCACAACGCAGGCGCGCTGCTGGCGGTGGACAACTGCTTTTGCTCACCTGCGCTGCAAAAGCCCGTGCTGTTTGGCGCTGACATCATCATTCACTCGGGTACCAAATATTTAGACGGACAAGGCAGGGTGATTGCCGGCGCACTGTGCGCTTCTGAGGCGCTGGTTAAAGACAAGTTCATTCCTATCATGCGCAGCGCAGGCATGAGCCTGTCGCCGTTTAATGCCTGGGTGGTGCACAAAGGCCTGGAGACGCTGGGCATTCGCATGGAGGCGCAAAGCGCACGCAGCTTGCACATGGCGGCTTGGCTGGAGAGCCACCCGCTCGTGGCCCGCGTGTACTATCCCGGTTTACAAAGTCACCCGCAGCACGCGCTGGCCATGCGCCAACAAAACGCCACAGGCACGGGGCTGGGCGGTGCGGTGCTGAGCTTTGAAGTCAAAGGCGCTAACCCTGAGCGCATGCGTAAAAACGCTTTTCACGTCATCGACAGCACCCGCTTGATGACCGTGGCGTCCAATTTAGGTGACGTGAAAACCATCATCACCCACCCATCCAGCACATCGCATGGCCGGTTGACTGAAGCCCAGCGCTTGGCTGCAGGCATTACCCAAGGCATGGTGCGTTTGGCTGTGGGCTTGGAGCATGTGGGTGATTTGCAGACGGACTTGAACCGCGGCCTAGATACTTTGGCCTAAATGTGGTTTAGGTATTTTGGAAGAAAATAAGGCAGTTTTCCGACGTGGATATTAGATAGTTTGCTATTAATTTGATAACAACTTGAATATGAGTAATTCTTTAACCTCAGTGCCTGCAACGACTGTTCGCACCCGTATCGCGCCGTCACCCACAGGCTTTTTGCACTTAGGCACTGCCCGTACCGCGCTCTTGTGCTGGGCTTTTGCGCAGCACCACAAAGCACTGGGCCATGACGCCCAGTTTATTTTGCGTATCGAAGACACCGACGAGGCGCGCTCGACACAAGCTGCGGTAGACCAGATCATCGAGGCCATGCAGTGGCTAGAGCTTGACTACGACGAAGGCCCGTTCTACCAAATGCAGCGCATGGCCCGCTACCGCGAAGTCATTGCGCAAATGCTCATTGACGGCACCGCCTACCATTGCTACACCACGCCCGCCGAGCTAGACACCATGCGCGAGGCGCAAAAAGCGCGCGGTGACAAAGCCCGCTACGACGGCCGCTGGCGCCCCGCACCCGGCAAGGCACTGCCCACGCCGCCAGCCGGCCTGAAACCTGTGGTGCGATTTGCCAACCCTGTGGATGGCGAGGTGACCTGGATCGACACAGTCAAAGGCCAGATTACGATCAGCAACAAAGAGCTAGACGACCTGGTCATCGCCCGCCCAGTGTCTGACCAGGCTGCAGCCAACGGTGAGTCCGTAGGCACGCCCACATACAATTTTTGCGTCGTGGTGGACGACCTGGACATGCGCATTACCCACGTCATTCGTGGTGACGACCATGTTAACAACACGCCGCGCCAGATTAACATTCTCAAAGCGCTGGGCGCGCAGCTGCCCCAGTACGGCCATGTACCCATGATTCTCGGGCCTGACGGCGAAAAGCTGTCCAAGCGCCACGGCGCAGTCAGCGTGACGCAGTACCGCGATGCAGGCTACCTGCCTGAGGCAATGATGAACTATTTGTCCCGCCTAGGCTGGAGCCATGGCGACGACGAGCTGTTTAGCCGTGAGCAGCTGGTGGGCTGGTTTGACGGCACACATTTGGCCAAAAGCCCCGCGCAGTGGGATGCGGCTAAGCTCAGTTGGGTTAACTCGCACTATATGAAGCTGGCCAGCGATGAGCGGCTGGCTGCGCTGGTGCAAACGCAACTGCAGACACAGCTAAAGACACGCGAGCAGGGTGCTATCACCGCCGATGCGCGCTTACCGCAGATTTGTGCTTTGTTCAAAGACCGCTGCGACACCACGGCTGCACTGGCCATATGGGCCGCTGCGTTTTACACTAGGCCTGAGCGTAACCCAGAAGAATATGCGCAGCACGTCACAGACGCAGTCAAGCCCGCCATTGCCGTGCTCGCGGCCAAGCTGGGCAGTTGCACATGGGATAAAGCCAGCCTTGCAGCAGCCATCAAAGAAACCTTGGCTGAGACTGGCCTCAAAATGCCCCAACTGGCCATGCCAGTGCGGGTTTTGCTGATGGGCAAGGCGCAAACCCCGTCCCTAGATGCAGTTTTGGTGCTTTGCGGTAGAGAAATTGCTCTAGAGCGTTTGCAAACCCTTTGATTTTCACGCTATAATTCAAGGCTCGATACCGAACAGGTGGAGTGCACAGTGAAGTCTTGGTTACAAGGCTAACAGTGCGCAACAAGGGGGTATAGCTCAGCTGGGAGAGCGCTTGCATGGCATGCAAGAGGTCAGCAGTTCGATCCTGCTTACCTCCACCAACTTTGTATCGAGACGGAAATAAGAAATTTGAAAAGTTTTAAAACTCTAAAGTTTCGGTTCCCAGGTTTATGACCCCATCGTCTAGAGGCCTAGGACATTACCCTTTCATGGTAAGTACCGGGGTTCGAATCCCCGTGGGGTCGCCAATTAACTTCATCACTGAAGAGTTAAATGGTTTGTAGTTTAGGAGTGGTAGTTCAGTTGGTTAGAATACCGGCCTGTCACGCCGGGGGTCGCGGGTTCGAGTCCCGTCCACTCCGCCAACATATTAAAAACCGTTGTAGATCTAAGATTTACAACGGTTTTTTTGTTTGACGCAGCGCGTGCAAGGCCCCGTAATGACCGACTCTTGGATTCTCAATCTTTCTTGCCCTGATCGCGTGGGCATTGTGCATGCCGTAACCGGTATGCTGGCCCAAAGTGGCGGCAATATTACCGAAGCTGCGCAGTTTAACGACCCTAGCACTGCACATTTCTTTATGCGCGTGAAGTTTGATTTGCCTACAGCGCAGTCCCAGCCCATGCAGGCGCAGCTAGTGCAGTTGGCCCAGTCATGGGCGCTCAGCTACAAGCTGCGGCCTGCATTGCAGCGCATGCGCACCGTGGTAATGGTCTCTAAGCTGGGGCACTGTTTGAACGATCTGCTGTTTCGCCACAGCAGCCAGCAAATCCCGCTGGACATTCGCGCCATCGTGTCTAATCACCGTGACTACGAGCAGCTGGCAGCCAGCTACCAGATTCCGTTTCACTACATTCCAGTCACAGTTGACACCAAGGCCCAGGCCGAGGCAAAGCTCATGGAGATAGTCAACGCGCAGGCTATTGAGCTGGTGGTGCTGGCCCGCTACATGCAGGTGTTGTCACAGGATCTGTGCCGCGCCTTGGAGGGCCGGGCAATCAATATTCACCACTCATTTTTGCCCAGCTTCAAAGGTGCCAAGCCGTATGTGCAGGCGTATGAGCACGGTGTCAAGATCATCGGTGCCACCGCCCATTATGTGACGGCTGACCTCGACGAAGGCCCGATTATTGAACAAGACATTGCCCGTGTAGACCACGCCAGCGACCCAGAGCAGTTGACCCATATTGGCCGCGATGTGGAGTGTTTGGTGCTATCTAAAGCGGTGACCTGGCATGCACAGCACCGGGTTTTGCTCAATGGCGGAAAAACGGTGGTTTTTAGATAGCATTTTTTTTTTGAGCTATCAACCCAGTGCTCAGCGCAGTGCCCAGCACAATCACCGCTCCGCATGCCAGCATCAAAGCAGTCACTGTTTCGTCTAAAAAGAGGGCTCCATAGGCCACGCCAAACACCGGAATCAAAAAAGTCACCGCCACAGCGCGGGCAGGCCCTGCGCTGGCAATGATTCGAAAATACAAAATATAAGCCAGCGCAGTACAAAAAACCGCCAGCACTATGATGGCCGCCCAAGCATTAGCAGAGGGCACCTGAGCTGGCAAGTGCGTAGCAGCAGGCAGCAACAGCACCAGCGTAGCGCCTATCTGGCTGCCCGTGGCGCTGGCCAGAGGCGGCACACCCGCCATATACTTTTTGGTGTAGCTGGCGGCAATGCCGTAGCACAGCGTGGCCACGATGGTTGCCAACACGGCCAAGCCTGGCGCAGATGCACCCGCCTTGAACGTGGCTTTGTCCCAGGCCAGCGCAGCCACACCAGCAAAGCCAATCACCAAGCCCAATATGCGAATGCTGCTGGGCTTATCGCGCAGCCACACCCAAGCCACCACCGCGCCCCACAGCGGCGTGGTGGCGTTCAAAATAGACGTTAGCCCCGTGTTGATGTGCAGCACCGCAAAGCCAAACAGCGCAAACGGAATACCACTGTTAAGCGCGCCAATTGCCAAAATTCGCTTCCATTTGTCACGCAGTGCGCCCAACTGGCCGCGCCAGATCAGCAAAGGCAGTAAAAAGCACGCGGCCAACAGCACGCGCAAAAACGCGGTCGCAAACGGCCCAAACTCAGAGGCCCCCAGCTTCATTAACAAAAACGACCCTCCCCATATGGCGGCGAGCAATACAAATTCACATGCGGTGGCTATATTCATACTTTGAGTATCTGCTCAGATGTGGGTAACTGAGGCAATGATTGATGTTGGTTCTGCCAGCTTTAATGCGTGAGCCGCATCAAATTACAGCAGCTGCTGCGGCAGCGCGTTTTCTAGCTGCAGCAGAGCAGTTTTACGCTCCAGGCCGCCCGCGTAGCCCGTGAGCGCGCCTGCAGCGCCCACCACGCGGTGGCAAGGCACGATGATGCTCACCGGGTTGCGCCCCACCGCCGCGCCCACAGCCCGCACCGCCGCTGTGTTGCCCAAGAGCTTAGCTACCGCACCATAAGACTGAATTTGACCGCTAGGAATACGCAACAAAGCTTGCCATACGGCCTGTTGAAATGGTGTGCCAGCAGTCAAGTCAAGCGGCAGGTCAAACGCAGTGCGCTGGCCCGCAAAATATTGCTCTAGCTGCAGCAGCGCTTGGGCCGTGGTGGGGTGGCCTTGCATGCGCCATCCGCTGGTGTCGGGGCTGTGCTTTTGGCCTTCAAACCACATGCCGCACAAGCCTTGGTCAGTGGCTGCCAGCAGCAACGGGCCCCAGCTAGACGGCGTCCATTGGTATTGAGGCGTGTGGGTGTATTTCATCGTTACAGGTGCTTTCTATAGGGCGTGGGGCGGTGTTATGCGGCTTGCGCTTGCAGCGCGTGCCATGCGCGCAGCACCGCGTAGCTGCGCCAAGGCCGCCATGCTTGCGACGCGGCCTCGGCTGCGCGCGCAGGGTGCGCCGCACCGCGCAGATTTAGCGCGTTGTGCAGCGCTACGTCGCCTGCCACAAAGGCATCGGGCCAGCGCAGCGCGCGCATGGCAATGTACTGCGCCGTCCAGTCGCCTATGCCGGGCAGGGTTTTGAGTTGCTCGATAGTTTGCTCTGCACGGGCAGCGGTGTTCAGGTTGAGCTCACCTTGATTTACCGCTTGCGACAGCGCGATGATGGCCGCTTGCCTAAGTTTTACGATACCTAAAGCGCCCAAAGCCTCGGGCGCAGCGTGTGCCAGCGCAGCAGGCGTGGGGAACAAGCGCGTGAGCTCAGGGTAGGGCGTGACAAACGGGGCACCAAAGGTATCTGCAATACGCTGGGTAAAGGTGCGCCCCGCTGCCACAGTCACCTGCTGGCCCACAATGGCGCGCACCGCCACTTCAAACCCGTCCACGCAGCCTGGCACACGCAGGCCGTCCGTTCCGGTAAAGTGTGGACCCAGCACTGCGTTGATGGCAGCTGGGTCAGCGTCTAAATCTAATGCCGCGCGCATGCGGGCAATGACGGTGGGCAGCGCACTGCGCAGGCTGTCGCTCACCTGCAGCTGCACCCGGTGCTGCGCTGGCTCAAACTGGTAGCGCAGCCAGCCTGAGAGCTGCTGGCCTGCCATGTGCATGCTAAAGGTTCGCGCAGCCCAATGTTCACCAGTCTTAGGCGCTATCCATTCAACACCAGACACCTGCCGCTGCCGATGAAAAGCCAGCATCGCATCCACATCGTAAGGCGGGCGGTAGGCCAGCTGCACCAGCGTGCTGCCGGTGTGGGGCGTGTGTTCAGCGCCCTCGCGCCGCAGCCGGGTGGGCGCAAGCCGGTAGTGCTGCATAAACGCAGTGTTAAAGCGCCGCAAGCTGCCAAACCCGCTGGCGATGGCCACATCGCTCACAGGCATGCGCGTGTCGGTCAGTAGCTGTTTAGCGCACAGCAAGCGCCGCGTTTGCAGGTATTGCACTGGCGACACGCCCAAGTGCTTTTCAAATATCCGCCGCAAATGCCGGTCACTCACACCCAGCCGCTGTGCCACCTGGGCCACGCTAGGCATGTCAATATGCCCCGCATCGTCCCACAAGCGCGCAGCCTGCAAAGCCAGCGTGTGCGATGCATCTTGGGTTGACCAAATCAGCGAATGCGGTGCCAGCTCTGGCCTGCAGCGCATACACGGCCGATATCCCGCGCTTTCAGCCTGCGCCGCATGCGCCACAAACCGGCAGTTCTCCCGCCGAGGCGCTTTTACGCGGCACACCGGCCGACAATAAATGCGCGTTGTCGTCACGCAGGTAAAAAAGCACCCATCAAACCGCGCATCGCGGCTCAGCGCGGCTTGGTAATACACGTTGGCAACAGCTTCATCAAAATACGGCGTCATGGGGGCATGATACGCTGAGACTAGATTAAAACTAGCCGTTTTCGGACAAGTTAATCAGATGATGAGTTTGGAAGATTTTTAAGTGGTTTTCCGACGTGGGTATTAGATAGTTTGCTATTTTTATAATAGTAAAATAATAGCTTTAGTATAGGTATTTTGCAGCAATAGCGCGCTAGCCAAACACTTCAGCATCTGCCAAAACCAGCCCAGCTTGGTCTTTGGCGGACAAAATTAAATGGCCAGTCTCAGGCCATTGAATGCCTATCGCAGGATCGTCCCAACGAATACAGCGCTCATGCTCAGGGGCCCAATAGGCAGTGGTTTTGTACAAAAAGACGGCAGAGTCCGACAAGGTTAAGTACCCATGCGCAAAGCCTGCTGGTATCCACAGCTGCTTTTGGTTATCTGCTGAGAGCACCGTTCCCACCCACTGGCCAAACGTAGGCGAGCTGCGCCTGATGTCCACCGCTATATCAAACACCTCGCCGTGCACTACACGCACCAGTTTGCCCTGCGGTTGTTGCACCTGGTAATGCAGACCGCGCAATACATGGCGCTTTGATTCACAGTGGTTGTCTTGCATAAATTCCACATGTTCACCCACCGCTGCGTCGAATTGACTTTGCTTAAAACTCTCATAAAACAATCCACGCTGGTCGGTAAAAACGTGCGGTTGTATGGCAATCAGCCCCTTAAGATTTAGATGGATAAGCTGCACAATAATTTATCTATCAAAATTTGTAAGGCTGCTTTTTAGCAAAAACTCCAAGTATTTGCCATAGCTCGTTTTAGCCAAAGTTAAGGCTAGCTGTTCTAGCTGGCTGTTAGTGATCCAGTGTTGGCGCCAAGCTATTTCCTCTGGGCAAGCGATTTTCAGACCTTGCCTATGCTCCAGCGTCGCCATAAATTGGCTGGCCTCTAACAAACTGTCATGTGTACCCGTGTCTAGCCAAGCATAGCCCCGCGGCATTATCTGCACGCTAAGTTGACCCATGTCCAGATAAGCCTGATTCACAGCTGTAATCTCCAGCTCTCCTCTCTCGCTAGGCTTAAGAGATTTGGCGATCTCCACCACTTGGTTGTCATAAAAATACAGTCCAGTCACAGCGAAATTGCTCTGCGGCTGCGCTGGTTTCTCTTCAATACTTCGGGCTTTGCCTTGTGCGTCAAACGCCACCACGCCGTAGCGCTCTGGGTCTTGTACATGGTAGGCAAACACTGTAGCGCCGCTTGCCTGCGCATCCGCATCAGACAACAGCTTGGCAAACTCGTGTCCATAAAAAATATTGTCCCCTAGTACCAGCGCACTCGGCGCATTGCCCACAAACTGCTCGCCAATCACATAAGCCTGCGCTAACCCATCCGGGCTGGGCTGCACCGCATATTGCAGATTCATGCCCCACTGACTGCCATCCCCCAGCAGCTGGGTAAACCGAGGTGTATCCTGTGGCGTGCTGATGATTAATACATCCCGTATGCCCGCCAGCAAGAATGATGCCTTTGCGCTCAGTCATTTTGAGGTTTAAAGTAGTCATGAAATAGAGGTGATTTTTAAGCTGTTTTCCGATGTCGATATTGGATAGTTTGCTATTTAAAAAATAGCATTTAGTTGCCATAGTAATCGAATTCATATCCAAAAATATCAACCCAAATGCTATTTGAGCCAAAAATCCCATATTTTCTTAATCAATTGCGATGATTCAACGGAGATTTTGCTGGCTTTGTTAAATATTCTGGATATAGTACATTGGTAAGAAAAATTACCTCAATGTAGCAGGGAGTAACTTAGCAATGTTTAGTAAACAGATTTCATTCCTTTCATTGCAATCAAAAGCATTTTGGGTTTTTTTGATGATTTCGGTGCTAGCTGCCTGCGGTGGTGGGAAAACTCAAGGGTTGTCTGATTCGCCCTCCGCCCTATACGTGGCAACGAAGACTATTTCAGCAAAAGATGAAGGCAAACCGCAAAGTGTAACCACTGCATTTGAGCAAACCAGTATTACTGTTCTAGAAAATCTTGGACTAGTCAGTGCTGATGCTAAAGCTTTGGGCGTATTGAACAGCACGCCCGTTCGATCGCTGCACGATGCTGCTACGCCAACTGTTGCCCCCACAACGTGCCCCTATTTAATGTCAGGGCAATACAAAGTAATTGCGGTGACCGGTGGCCCTACACTGGAGAGATTTAGCACAATTAAATTTGACGCTTCTACGCTGACCGGTACCAACCCAGATGGTGCTCGGTTTGCATGGAAAACAGTCCATAACTCACCATGTAAGTTTTTACCTGCAGATAGCCTAAGAGATCAGGCGATTGTGGTTGCATCTTCTGGCATGCTTTTCGCTGTAAATGCAGAGTTATCGCCAAGTACGTATGCTTTATCTATCGGCGTGCCAGAAGTGCCCTCATCGCTTAAAGAGCTAGCGGGTACTTATGTATATACAAGCTTTGAACGTGCCACGCCCACTGCAATATTAACTAGCAAACAAGGCATCGCTACGTTTGATAGGAATGGCGAGCTTACGGCGCAAGATTGTGCGGTGGGTACGTCTAGTTGCGCAGCGGCGCAGAGAGTAACGCGCATGGCGCAGCACCCATCCGGATACTTTTACGATACCGAATCGCTAGCTCAAAATAAATCTGGCCTGCTTACGTACCACATCCCTGCAGCCAATGGTGCAGCGAATTTTTTAATGGTGCTTCCGGGTAACGAGGGCGTAGTCTTTGGTACGCGCCAGACACCAAGCCTATTACCTCAAGTTGGCAGGGTGCAATCAATATGGGAAACGTCGGTAAATCCGAGTGGGTTAGCTACTACTCTGACTTTTGGTGGGGCGCTGGCCACTATTTCTGTGGACAGCGGGGCCAACAGCTTTACCCGTAGACGAACTACAGATGGCAGAACCGATACCTTTACGATCAATAACCCCTTAACAGGCCTGAGCTACCGCCCACCTACGATATCCACACTCAACACCGGGGCTACCAATACGCTAAGTAATATAGTGGCTATGCCTATGCGTGAAGCAGGCTTTTTTGTAGGGTCAAGAGTTACGGCCACCCCTTCTAATGGGTTCATGTTTTTCAGCATTGATAAACTCAGCCGCTTTAGCAATGTGAATTTTCGCGAAATTTACAAATTCAACGATCCGACTGGATCTTTCAACAGCATTGGCAGCACTACAGTCGGTACCAATGACTTACTAACTGTTGAGGGTGCTATCCATCGCATCACAGATTCCAATAGTACTGGTTCAATTAACGTCTACCCCCAAGGAACGGCCACGGCATTCACCTCAGTTATTGCTGCGTTCAATAGCCGGATGCTCACGCTTTGCAATAATGTGCCCGGTCAAAGCCCCACCAAAAGTACCCATATTTTGGTGCCAGATAGCTTAGTGCCTGTGACTTCGATATCTGAGGTAGGTACGCGCACCTTGGTAGGCCGTGAAGACTGTCAAGTCGCCTCGCAAACTGTCACTTTTAATCTAGATGGATCAGCATTGTTCACGGACTCAGGAGGAGCCCAAACGGTAAGTGCCCTCGATGTGGCCGCCTTGTTCTCCCCCACTGGACGCACGCAGATAGACTCCGTCACCGGTAACACCTTTAAAACACAACTAAAGCTCTACAAAGCTGCGGCACCAAACCCTGCAGGCCCGCCCTTTATCTTTTTTGTCATGGTTGAAATAGGTCGTGGCGTAACCAATCCAAACGACGGCTATCTTGTGTTCTGGTCCCAATAAGCAATAAAACTGCGCTTTATTTCACGCTCAAACGTAAGTTGTCATGGACTCTAAACTCTAAGAAGTCACATGGACCCTTATTCAAACGATAATCATGCAAATGTTTCAAGGGGTAATATTTTGTTCATTAACAATCTAATTCGTGCAAAGTGTCAAGTTAGTTTAATTGGGATATTGGCAGCTGTAGCACTAACTGGTTGCGGAGGTGGTGACTCCTCAATTACTAGTGGTGGGATGAAAGATGCTAGCCTTGAAATGGCATCCGTTGACAACTCTGGACCAGTCGCGCCAAGTGCTAGGCAGGCCTCAGATTTGAAGAAGGAAGACTTCGCACCTGACCGCGTGATAGTTCGATTTGAAAACTCAAGTACAGCATCAAATCAAAAGAACCTCAATGCAAAGTCTGCGCTCGGCAGCTTAGGTTTTAGCATCTTGAATGAAGTTGATTTTGGAGCAGGACAAACCGGCGCTCAAAAATTGAGCGCCACCAGCAAAGGCACTGAACCACCGCCTCATTTTGCTATTCTCAGCATTTCTGACCCAAGCATGAGCGTACAGCAAGCTATCGAGCGCTTGCAAGCAAGTAAGTTAGTGCGTTATGCGGAGCCAGATTATCGCAAAAAACTGCATGCTTTGCCAAACGATAGCGGCTACGGCTTACAGTGGCACCACCTCAATACCGGTCTATTTATCTCCACTCCCACAGGCATTGTCGGACGTGATCTTGACTCTCAGCAGGCTTGGGACTTAACTACAGGCTCATCCGCTTCCACAGCGCCAGTAATTGCTGTAATTGACTGTGGCTTTAAGCTGGACCATCCTGATTTAGCTAACAACTGGTGGGTCAACCCCGCTCCTACATTCGGTGATGTCAATGGTGCAGATTTAGGTTCAAATGACGGCAATCCAAGCCCACCCGCTGCCTTCTGCACGCACGGCACTAACGTGGCAGGTGTGATCGGTGCTCAGGGCAACAACACTGTTGGCGTTGCAGGTGTAATGTGGAACACCAGAATCATGGCGCTTAAAACAGCAGATGAAACCGGTGCACTGTACGTTAGCAAAGAGATACTAGCCCTCAACTATGCAGTGGCCCGCAAAAATGCAGGCGTTAACCTCAAAGCCATTAACATTAGTTTGGGTGGGTCAACATTTGTACAGGCGGAACTAGATGCTGTGAAAGCAGCTGGCGCAGCCGATATTTTGGTGGTTGCCTCTGCGGGCAATGACGGACTTAGCAACCGCAACTATCCAGCGGCGTATGACCTGCCTAACATCATCAGCGTAGCTTCTACAGACCGCAGCGATAACCTTTCTAGTTTTTCAAACTATGGTTCATGGGTTCATATTGGCGCACCTGGCGAGCAAATTTATACAACATCGTTTGATAGCGCGAACAACAGTAATTACACGCTTGCTTACGGAACATCATTTTCGTCACCCATAGTCGCTGGCATTGCAGGCCTAGTAGCTAATTACCTGCCCGGTGCCACTATGCAACAAATTAGGCAGCGCATATTGTCATCGGCTGAGCCGGCCAGTGGCTTGGCCGGCGCAATGCAAATCCCCGCCCGTGCCAATGCATATCGCGCCCTCATTAACCAAAGCTCTTACTTGGCCCCAACTACATGGACCACCAATGACGACAATTTGGCCGACCAATATGTGCGTAATGCTTCTTACATAGTGAATGCCTTTATTGGCGTAGGCGCAAGCACAACTGCAGTCATTGCCGCTTTTAATGGCGTAGACACTCCGCTTCGCGACGACGGCCAATATCCCGATAAGTTTGCAGGGGACGGACACTACACAGGAATAGGAAAGCCTAGTACATCTGGAGCGGCTGTACCCATATCGTTAAGGCACGTTTACACCACGTCCGGCGGAGCTACCGCTTCTGCTGTAGCAAGTGGAACGATCCCAGTTGCTGATGCAGGCAATTACCAATCCAGCGGTGCAACCTTTGCTTGGTCCGAGCCTACTAGTGCGCCAGGCGCAGCCTCAATCTATACAGCACTAGCCGACGAAGGCTACCGCAGCGTAAACTTACCGTTCCCTATTACCTTTTACGGCTTGGGTAATATCAATACCGTGAAACTGACACCCAATGGAATCATCTGCATCGGTGCTGTCAACTGTAGTAAGTTGCCTAGTGAAACTTATGATTACCAGCCCATTCCCTCTAACGGCGCTCGCCCCCACGGCCTGCTAGCCCCATGGTGGAGCGATTGGGTGGTGTCTGGCAATGCTGCTAGTAATGTGTTTACTCATACGGAGGGCACATCACCTAATCGTAAATTCATCATCACTTGGAAGAACGCATTTCCATATGCAGACACTGTAAAAACAGACGGTGTGTCGTTTCAAGCTCAGCTCTACGAAGGTCAAAATAAGTTTACCTTTTCTTATCAAGATGTCAGCACCAATATGGCTGTTTCCAGTACAGGGCGGCCGGATGCAGGCTTGTTAGGCAGTGCTGGAACGCAATTTTTCAATGGTAAAGTGGGTACACGTACAGCTTATAACCTTGCTAACTCAATTCTTGCCTCAACTAATTTGAATCTGACTTGGGGGGCTACTTATACGGACATTCCCTTAACTTCAGCAGAGGCCGTTCATATTGAGGGACTTCGAGGCGCTTATATAACTCAAGGCTGCACGACACCCAATTCATTTTGCAACACACAAGATGTAACTCGCGTACAAATGGCAGCGTTTCTAGCGCGTGGAACAAAAGGCCATGATCTTTTGTTCAACTTTCCTGGTGTTACCCCTGTGGTATTTTCTGATGTGCCCAGTACAACTAGAAACGGTCAGTATGTATCAACTGTAGTGGGTAGTGGTATTTTCTCAGGATGTGGCGGCGGGGCTTTCTGCCCTGCAACCAACATGACGCGAGGCGCGATGGCCGAACTACTGATCAAATCAGTACGAGGAGCCGCTTATGTTCCGCCCGCTGCCATTGGTACATTCAGTGATTTAGCTGCATCTGATCCACTGGCACCTTGGGTGGAAGAACTAGCCAGAATGGGCATTACGAGCGGTTGTGGCGGTGCAAATCCTACTGGTTACTGTCCGACTGGCACCTTATCTAGAAGGCAAATGAGCATTTTCCTTCAGCGTACTTTCAGACCTTGGGATTATTGAATCCTTACGCAACGATAAGAGGAGTTTGACACTTTTGGAAGTGTTAAGCCCACTCTCAGTAACTCAAGCGGTAATATATTTCTTAAGTACGTCGATAACGCGGAACCGAAGATTCTCTAAGTATTCAATAGGCTGAGGCTTGGGTAGTGGTAGCTGGTTATTTACAAGCGCTTTGAAGGTCTCAATCATTTGGGAATGAGTGTGCGAGTCTAGATTTACTAGGGACTGTGGTTGTTCAGATTCATGAACGCTACGCAACAAGCGTGACTTTTTACCTGTGTGCCTGTCTATAGCTACTACTGGTATTCCCATGACCAAACCACACACCAACGCGTGGAAACGTGTACTAATTAAATGGCTAGTCATTGCAATTTGACGAAGTCCTTGCGCCACATCAAGCGATCGTAAATCTACCAATTCAATTTCCCGGTGAGGTATTTTCGAAATTAGTTTTTTATAATGTTCAGGATCTTCATTTGCTTGCACGAAAAATAAAATGCGTCCTTGATATTCATTCAAAAACTCTGCAAAATCATCCAGCCAAACCTCCTTGGCTATTTGTCCAGCTAGTCCCAGTACTGGAGTTGTGGTGTTGCGCGGTATTGCGCGCATTTCATTTGATAAGCAAAAAGCTAAATCACAACTGACCTCAGCCCGAGTCTGTGATGAGAAAAGCAAAGAGTTGAGTCTATTAGCCGTTGTATCATCCCGCGTGAGAACAGCTGATGCTTTGCTTAATGCAGCTCTTACCATAGCGACAGAGTCTTTACTCATAAAACCACCTAAACGGTGCTGATCGCCCAAGCCAAGTGCAATGAATGGGATATTTAGATCATGCGCCAAGAAAGAGTAACGCATATAGTTTGATACATTTTCTAGCTCTAAACGCTGTACTGATTCTCCAACTGCATAGTCATATAAAACTCCCCCACCAGCCAATACGATGGCTTTGTATCTTGAGCCCACAGGAATTTCAAAATCCGGTCGTGCCACGATGCAGTTGCTGTCGGGCGCAATAGTCTTAATCATCTGAACCGTAGCATGGGCTAATAATTCGTCACCAAAGTTACCCATGTGAGAGGCGTTAATAATTAAGACACCGTTAGATACGTAATCTGGAATAGAGGTATTCCCCGGGATGAACTTTGGATTTAATGAATTTATTCTAAAGAACTCACCGTTTTTGACTCTTTCAACGCGGTCAAAAAAATATGGAAGATGATGGTCATAGTTGGCCTTCTTTGCTGCCATAACCCAATCCATTGGCAAAGAAGAATAGATAACAAAAACTGCATTCGCAAAAACTGGCTTAAACCCAGCAAATTTTGAATTTAATAATCGTATTGGTAAGCGGTCTGCATCGTCTTTAGGTGCAGCAAAAGCTGTAATTTCTAAATCTGACAAACAAACTCCAAAACCGAGCGGTAAGTGGCGTCTGTCGAGGCTAACAAACTCATGAGGTACTAATATTGTCCGATGCTTAGCTGATAACCGTGTCAATTCTTGTGCTGCTTCAATCCAATAGTTATCTTCGAACCAAGGCATATTTATTTATATATTAAGTGAGAGGTCATCAAATCTGTTTGGAGGTTGGCTAAGCTAAGTCTAGTCTAGGCTAGAAGAGCCAAGCTTGAAGGCCGGGGTAATCATTCCACATTAGTTTCTTATGCACTCCTAATCTATCAGCCAAAATATTAAAGGCCTCTCTGCTATACAGAGAAATATGACCATTAGCGGGACCTAGATACCACCAGTCACGATCACATGAGTTTGGATCATATTGAGCAGTTTGGAAAGCTAGCACGCCACCTGGTTTTAGGAATGAAACTGCCTCGCTTAGTATTCCTACAGGGTCTGGTAGATGCTCAATAACTTCACATGCAACAACTATATCGAAATAGCCTTTGGCTGGATTCCTCGAAAACCACTCTTTACCAAATTTTGGCTGAATAATGTCAGTTCCGAACGTCTTCATTTGAAGGTGTTCCCGACTAGATTGAACAAATGTGCCCATTCCACATCCAAAATCCAAAATTTCTAATTCCCAAGGGTTTTTATTTAACAGAGTATTCGCCATCAAAACTAGTCGTAATGTTTGATTAACTCTTCCCGACCAGTCTGGATCCTGACCATTCCAATAAGTCTCATCATAGATATCGGTGTGATCTTTAGAGTCAATATTTGTTGAAAAAAGAAATTTGCAAGAAGTGCACTCAAAGTAAGGGCAATCAGCTTCCAATTCGGGTATGGGATGCCCTGTTAGTTTTGATGCAGGCAGCGAAAATTTTTCCAAAGCTAATGCACCACAAATTTTGCAAATAGAATTTGCTTTTTTTTCGTTGTTTTGGAGGTTTTTAAAAAACATTTTTAATCCTTAAGCTAGGTCAGATATTGTGAGTCTAAATGCTTTACGGCAGCAGGGCGGCTTAGTCTCTGGATATGATTTTGATTAGTCAAATATAAATTTTTGATCAACACTACCTGATTGTGAAGAGTAATTAACAAGAGCATCAATAGTACTTTTCACGGCAACAAATACGGCTTAGTTTCAATCATCAATTTTTATGGCAGTGGGCTCACCAGAAAATGTCTTGTAGAGAATTTTTTAATCTGTCACTAAAACTAGGCATTGGTCCTGCGATAGCTTTTTGCACTTGCACTACTGATATATGTCTTAGGCAGACACTTTCATTATCTCCAGTAATAGCGCAAGTTCTGTTTTCGTTACGCCAACATGGTGAACATGCGAAATCGGATTTGCTAGGGGTCACTATCTTCACATTTTTTTGATAGAACTTGGTGAAAACTCTTCCGCTAGTAGGGCCGAAGATGGCGACAGCAGGAATATCTAGTGCTGCTGATAAGTGTAAAAAAGAAGAATCTGGGGCTATCAACAAACTACATTTTGAAGCAAGCGCAAAAGATTCGCGTATTGGGCGCACGATCTTATGCAAATTGATGCCATTGAAACCTTCGATTACTTCGTTATGAAAAATCAGTACCACTGCATTTCGACTCAATTCTAGGGCTAACTCTTCGGTGTGTGGCCAATTTTTATAAGTATCTGCAGAAAAAGGCTGTATCCCAATAACTGGTAAGTTCATGGGGTTAATGCTACTCAAAAATTCTTCTGCAGCGACGCTCTCATTGTTATCCACATAGTACTGCGGTAGCACGCCAGATTTTTTGAGCCGACGCAGATTGATACCCATTGCAGACGCAAAAATAGCGATCCGGTTGCTGCGCACCCTTGGAAACTGCAGTGATTCCACCCGTGCAGCTGGGCAGTCTGTCAAATCTATCCATCGGAAGTAGTCCGCAGTATTAATGTCGCTTGAATTGATATCTATGCATAAAAATTCTTTATGACTCTTCATTAATGGAAAAAATGATTGTGCGATTGCAAAGTGAATTGTTTTATGAGGATAGCGTTTTTTCAATGCCTTCAGACCAGGCACCATCATTAACAAATCACCTAATCCGCCTTGCGCCCGCGTAACAAGTATTTTGTCTGATTTACTGCTCCAGCCGATTGAAAAAATTGGATTCGACTTTTTAGGAGCCAGCTTCAAAGTGTAGGGACGTTTAAAGCTCAGATAATTTTGTATGTAAAGTTGCGTCCGCAATGCAATCGTCAGTGTCTTATGGATGCCGATCCACTTGAAAAATGCAACTTGACCGGTAACGTTTATCAGGCGTAAGAGTAGAAATATATATCTACCCGACCAAGGTACATCAAACCGCAGTAACGTTCGCAACGTGCCGCGATATGTCGTGCGCGCCTGATCTGCGAAACGCTGCCTAAGCACTGAGTCACCATAAAAACCCGTCAACCCTCGCCAGAGTACTTGTCTGTATTCCTCGATGTGCCCAGTTTTAGCAAGCACCGGCAATATACGCATGTACATTTTGGGCCGTTCTGCGCGGCTGGGCATAAGAAACGGTTTTTTTGTAAACTTTAATGCGACTGCCTCAGCTTCGTCAAGTTCGCCAACCATCAGACTGATATGGGCCTGTGTGATGGACATGGACTGTGCAATGTTGGGAAATTTTTGAACCCCCGATGTATTGGCTATTTCTAAAATATTCTGTACCGTCGCTATGCTGTGATGCACTAAGAAATAGCTGCTTAATAAATCAAGACCTTCAAACCATTGCTGTGTGAAATTAATTTTTAAATCGCGCATACTCTGCTCTAAAAGTTTTACTTTTATAAGCATATCGCGAATGTAAACATAGCTTGCCGCACTATCCACACTCAGGAGTTTTGCGAGATGAGGTCCTGTTGCGTGGCATACAGATTTGAATATGTACTTATCTAATAAAGCCCGATTTTGCTCATCTGAATGGAGCTGCTGCCATGTATGGAACACGTGCAAATGATTATTCTCAAATGCAAGGTTACGTAACTGCAGCATACCAGTGGCAGATATGTCTATCTTTTGCATCGAAAGCTGCGTATTCATTCTTCAACCTATTTTTGTGTAGTGCTCGTAAGCTTCGTCGATAGTATTAAAAGTTTCAAGTTGACCATTGGATAGCACTGCTCCACGATTGCAATATGTTTTTAAAATTTCTGGATCGTGGGAGACAATAATAAAGGCGTGATTTTTTCGTTTTACAAAAAGTTCATCATGGCATCTTTGCCGGAATCTAGCATCACCTACTGCGATTACTTCATCAATTAGAAAACAATCGAAATCAATCGCAAGTGACAGGGCAAATGCCAAGCGTGCAACCATACCACTTGAGTAGTTTTTCACAGGTTCTAAGAAGTAATTACCCAGTTCAGCGAAATCCTCGACAAAAGGGCGCACTTCCCCAGCATCTTTGCCGTAAATTCTCGCGATAAAACGCAAGTTGTCTAAACCAGTAAGACTTCCTTGGAATGAGCCGGTGAACGCCATTGGCCATGAGACTGACATGCTTCTCTTAATTACTCCTTGTGAGGGTAATTCAATGCCACTAATTAGTCGTACAAGCGTCGACTTACCTGAGCCGTTGCGGCCTAGAATTCCAAAATGGTCGCCTTGCAAGACCTGAAAACTAATATTTTTCAAAACTTGACGTTTACCATTCCTTGTGGGGTATTCTTTGCTCAATTCAATGGCATCAATCAATTTCATTGACCTCTTGATTCGAGTAGCCGCCTTACCCTTTGCAGCAAGATGAGACTAATGATAGTCATGGTAGTGCAGGCAACTACTGCATAAAATCCGTTGTAGTGGGTTTTAACTCTTTCACCAAAATAACCACCCCGTATCATTTCTGTTGCATTGAGCATAGGTACATAAGTAGCCATTTCATGTAGAAAAATGGGTAGCCAATCAACCATAAAAAAGGCACCTGATATTGTCAACATGAAATAGCTAGTGGGATGCCATAGTCTTTCAATAATATCGCTGTATTCGCTTAAGCAACCTAAGATGACACCTAGCGCAACACTGAACCAACAGAGAATAAACCAGCCAAGCAGCATCAGAAAAATATCTGCTGGAGGCAAAATAAGTTCAAATGCTAAAAATGTAATCATTACCACAGCAAAGGAAGCTGTAATCGCGCATACCTCTAGCAGCATTCGTGCGATAAAAATGTCTGCAATTCGTACATTGCGATGGTACATAAGACTTCTATTGGATTCTATTGCTTTCAGTCCCCTGAAGGAGCAATTTCTCCACATGAGCAGAGAGGAATAACCGGTCACGACAAAGGGGGCAACCTGCACCTTAAATCCGTGTAGATCGCGAGTAAAAGTCCATAGCGACACTACTCCGAGAGTAAACAAGATAGGCTCTAAGAACAACCACAAAAATCCAATATTGTGCCGTCCAAAGCGGGTAATAATTTCACGCATCAATAGCGCATGGATAATTCGTTTTTGAATTGTCCAGTTATCGAGCAATGTGTTTTGAGCCAATTGCATCTTAATTTTTGTGCTCTCGCAGACTTGCAATCAATAGACTCAATATCCCCCATGCCACTAACCCTAAAATAAGGAAAATCAGCACCGAACGGATTCTTCTGGGTTCCAGTGATGCATCTGGAGTGTTGGGCTGTACGATTCTTTCCAGGTAAAGTTGCTTCCTACGGCTCTCATTGCGCGCCGTCTCTAGTGATGCAAGCGCACTAGCAAGTTGCCGATCCGCAAATGCTTTGTCAAGACCAAGCCTCTCGAAATCCGTCGTCTTATTCGTTAATGAATTGTCGCCACTGCCTGCCACTTTCGCCATTTCGATATCCATATCACGCTGCAAAACTATAGCGCGCTGTTGCAAAACGGTGATTTGAGGATTATCAGGTGCTATAGTTTTAACTTGTGTAAGCTGCATCTTGGTTGCGATAAGCTCGTCTTGAAGCTTGCTTACTAAAAGTAATTGAGTCGCTGATTGACGCTCTGGGTCGAATACGGCGCGTTTATTACGAAAAGCAGCCATATTTAATGCTGCTTCTTTTGCTTTTAGTTCTGCTTCTTTCACCTCGGCAGAGGCATAACTTATAAGATCGTTGCGGGCTCTAAGGTTAATTTGGTTAATTAAACTTTCACTCATCACCAGCAATGCTACATTGATTTCGTATGCGGTCTTCTGATCATATGAGCGAACACGCAACGTACTTATGCTTGAAGCGCTTTCGGAGTCAATTGAGATATGTTTTATATAGTATTTATAGAGACTTTCAAAACTAGTATCAGAGAATAAAGCTGGGTAACGAGATAGAAAATCCGCTCTTTCTGTGCCGAAAATCTCTTTCAAATTGAATTGAGAATTCAGCTGTTTCAAGGCATCACGTGACAGCACAAAATCATGAACTGAAAAAACATCATCTTGGGATTGAGGAAATCCAGAGTTTGAAAAAATCGCACCTAATACGCTAGTGGACTGCTGCCGTTGTGGGCTGCGAACTACAAATCGCGACTCTGAAATATAGATGTCAGAAGCGATAAAACTGTAGTAAACAATAGCGCAGGATGTTGGAATCAAAACAGTGATTACAAAAAGCGAATTTTTTAGCAGCTTTAATATTGTTAGAAACATGAATTTCAAAATGACTCGTCTTTCGCAAATTAGATATTTTAAAATTGTATATTTTGAATACTTTACTAAATTAACGAAACGCATTCACCGTACTAACCCCCGGCAACACAATCGTGTAAATCAAGTTCGCAAACTTCTGCCACTCAGCTGCAGGTGCGTTGGACACATACATGACGTCTTTGTTTTCCATGGCGAAGGCTTGGGCTACAAAGAAGCTGGCGGGGTCTTTGAGGTCTAGGCGGTAGATGACGGGGACTTTGCCTTCGGGGGTGGTGGCAGGGCTGCGGGGCCAGGCCAGCGCATTAGCGTCTTCCATTCTGAAGATGAATATGCCCTGCGCGTCGGCCC
>JANPDG010000081.1:0-8754 GCA_031431335.1 Polaromonas sp.
CCTCAGAGTCACGCATCGCACCGCTGGCCTCAGCGCGCGCACTGGCGTCTTTATCAGACGCCCTAGACTCAGACGATTTAGAGCGCGAGTTATGGGGATGCTGCGAATAGTCTTCATACGGACGCACAGGCTCTACCCGCACCGGCGCACGCTCGCGAAACAGCGCTACACCAATCACACCCACATCGCGCGGGCGGCCTGTGCGCTCGGCGTAGCTGTTGGGCGAGGCGGTAAATTCAAACGCCGCCACATCGTTATTGCTTTTGCGCCACCCGGTAATGCCGTAGCGCTGCCCAGGGGTGAACACGTAGCCCGACTGCTGGGTACCCGCCGTCTCGCCGCTGACCACATTCACGCCGTCCACCGACGTGACTGCCAACACGCGCCGACCCGAGGCATTGCGAATATCAATCGCATATTTAGCGCCCGGCACGCCCGCCACCCAATACTCGCCACGGTACCAATGCACCGGCAGCGTAGCGCCCGTGCTGCGATCCGTCACGGTGACATCTGCTAGCCGCCCCACGGCAAGCGCCTGCGCACTAAACCCACTGGCCACAACAGCCGCTATCCAAGCCACAACTAATTTCTTCATCACACACTCCTTGTATTTAAACGGTGATGGAGCTTTAAACGGAGCAACTGGCCAGAAGGGGTTAAAGGCAATTTAAATAATTAAAATTGGAGGAAAAATAAGTAGTTTTCCGACGTGGGTATTAGATAGTTTGCTATATATTTAATAGTATAAATAGGTTGGATGCGCCATCCAATACACCGCCGGACGGTTAAAGCACAATGATTTACACACCCGGCAGCCGCACCCGTATCACCGCCCTGACAAACCCGTGATCAGACCGGCTGCGGTCTTTGCCTTCTTGCAGGTGGTCGTTAAAGTAGTCTACGCGGCGTACATCGCCAATGCTGTTGCGACTGTTGGCGAGAAACTCTTCGCTGACCAAGATTTGGTCCAGCACTTCAGGAAAGCCTTGGTGTACATGGCTGTAGGCCACATCGCGTTTGAGTGCCATCTCGCCTTGTACTTCATAGGCGTTAAATAGCGCGGTGTCGCGGGCGCCTTTGTCGTAGGCTACCTCATTGGTAGCGGCAATCATTTGGGTGGTGACGCTGTGGGGGCCATCGTTAAAATCGCCCATCACAATCAATGGCTCGCGGGTGCGCTTGAGCACATCCACCACAATGGCGCGCATGGCAGCGGCCTCTGCCCCTCGGATGATCAGGCTGCGCAGGGTGGCGCGTGCAGTGATTTTTTCGTCTTCGCGGTCTTCGGTCGGGCGGCCTTGCGCGTCTTGCAAAAACTTGGGGCGCTTGCTCTTGAGGTGCGCGGTCAGCACATGCACGCGCTGGCCGTGCTTCATGCGCAGCGTGGCCAAGAGCGGTGGGCGCTCAAACTTGGCGTACTCGCCCAGCTCAGGTACCTGCACCCGCAGCGCGTCTGGAAACTGGCCGAGCGACTGGATCTGCTCTACCTCGAGCCGGGTGATGATGCCTACACGCGGCGTGTGCACAGCGCCCCCCGAAAAGATGGTTTGCGGCGCGGTCGTTTGAAAGCCCTCACCGCTGAGCGCAGCGTGGGGCGCTTCGATGTTTTCTGCGCCTGGCACGGCCACGGTGCTGTAGCGCAGGCCGCTGCGGCTCACAGCCGCTTTGAGCGCTGCGTCGTCCCACACTTCTTGTACCGTAAGAATATCGGCGTTCAGCGCGGCAATGCGCCCGCCTAGCCAGTCGATTTTGCGTTCAAAGTCGCGCTGGCTGTAGACGTCTTGGTTTTCATAAAACATGCGCCCAGGGTTGGCCAGGTTGAGCACATTGGCTGTGGCCGCCACCAGCGTGGTGACGTTGCTGGGCGCTTGGAGGTTGTGGGGTGTGGACGGCATGAGGGGCTTCCTTTGCCATCATGGTAGCCGCAATATGGGGCTTTGCCTATTTGTGCAGCGCGCGCTAATCGCGTGCCAATTGTTGCAGCTCGCCCGACAAGGCCACGCGCACGCCGCTGGGGCTGTCTGTCTGCGTCACCATGCGGTGCAAGGCGCGCGCAACATCTGCCGCTTCAATGGCTTGGTAATTGGCGGGAATTAAAAAGCTGGCTGCGCACATGAGCTTAAGGCCTATCTGCTCACCTGGCCGCGAGGCTTGTTTAAGTGCATCACGGTCACCTGCCAGCATGCTGGGCCGTGCAATACTGACGCTGGCGTAACCCAGCGCGCTGACTGCGGCTTCTGTTTGGCCTTTGGTGCGGTTATAAAATACGCCAGATTGGGCGTCAGCACCCATGGCGCTGACGATACCGATGCGCAAACCCTGCATGGCATTTGAGCCCGAATGGTGGCTGAAATTGGACTGTGCGATGGCCACCACTGCGTCATGATCAACCGCTTTGAATGCCGCCTGGCTGCCCGCCACTTTGATGGTGGTGCCCAGCGCGATATATACGTCGTCACACGCGGGTATGCTAGAGAGCTGCTTCGCGTTAGCAAAGTCAACAGTGTGCGCCACCAGCTTGGGATGCTGCACTGCCAGCGCGCGCCTGCCCACGCAGTGCACCGCGCTGTAGCGCGTATCGGCCAGCAGCAGCTGCAGTAGCTCGCGGCCCACCAGGCCGGTGGCACCGGCCAAGAGGGCTGTACGGGCAGGCTTAGTAGCCACCGCGGTTGACACCGCCGCCGCCATAACCACCGCCGCCACCGCCAGAGCGACCACGGCCACCACCGCCACCGCCGCCGCCATAACCGCCACCACCACCACCACCACCTGAGCGCTGGCCGCCGCTGCGGTTACCACCACCACCACCGCGACGGTTGCCCATCACATCGATGCTGGTGCGCAATGGATCGGGCTGAGCGCCGCCGCCCATACCAGAGCCTTGACCACCGCTGTTGCGGTTGTTATTGCGGCGGCCTTCGCTCAAAGCGCGCGACTGCAGGTGCAGTCCGTCGCGCTGCAGGTGCTGGCGCTCGCGCGGGTCGGCAAAATCGCCTTCTTCGCGCTGTGCATCTTGCGGCATGCGCTCTTGGGGAGCGCCTTGGTTAAAGTTGTCTTGTGGGTAGGGTGCGCGTGGGCCACGGTTGTTGTGCGCTGGGCCGCGTGGGCCTTGTCCTGGGCCACGGCCTTGGCCA
Source organism: Polaromonas sp. (assembly GCA_031431335.1). Lineage (GTDB taxonomy): Bacteria > Pseudomonadota > Gammaproteobacteria > Burkholderiales > Burkholderiaceae_C > JAAFIP01. The sequence continues at coordinate 3,135 of JANPDG010000081.1, forward strand.
TTGAAGTTGCCGCCGCCGTTGTGGTTGCGCTCTACACCGCCGTTGCCTTGGCCAGCGTTTTGTCCGCCAGCACTGCGACCTCGTCCGCCACCGGCTGGGCCACGGCCACCACCTGCAGGGCCTCGTCCGCCACCAGAGGGGCCTCGTCCGCCACCACCACCTTCGCTCGAGCGCTTTTCGCGCACGCGGTCGGTCATTTCGCGGCGTGCGTTTTTAGCGGCTTGCGCCATCACGTCGCGGCTAGGCGGCTTGCCTGCACCACCCCACAAGGTCTGGCGACCCATGGCAATCGGCTCAGCGCGCTCGTCTGCATCGGGCAAAAAGTCGGCGTAGTCCTTGCGCGGAATGTCTTGGCGCGTAAACGCCTCAATCGCCGCCAAAAAGCCTTCTTCGTCCAGGCTCACCAAGTTGACCGCCTGGCCTTCTTTACCAGCGCGGCCGGTGCGGCCAATGCGGTGCACATAGTCTTCGCTCACGTTCGGAATTTCGTAGTTCACTACGTGGGGCAGGTCTTCAATGTCAATGCCGCGTGCGGCAATGTCGGTGGCCACCAGCGCGCGAATATCGCCGCTTTTAAAGCCAGCCAGCGCTTGTGTGCGGGCACCTTGGCTTTTGTTGCCATGCAGTGCCATGGCGCTGATGCCGTTCTTCTCTAAAAACTCGGCCACATGGTTCGCGCCAAACTTGGTGCGCGTAAACACCAGCACCTGGCTCCAGTTGTGCTCTTGAATAATGTGCGCCAGCAGCGCCTTCTTTTTAGCGCGGCCCACCAAATGCCATGACTGGCTGATGCGCTGCACCGTGGTGTTGCTGGGGGTGACTTGGATCGACTTGGGGTTGTTCAGCAAGCCCTGAGCCAATTGGCGAATTTCGTCGCTAAAAGTAGCCGAGAACAGCAGCGACTGCTTTTGCGCAGGCACCATTTGCAGCACCTTGCGAATGTCGTGGATAAAACCCATGTCCAGCATGCGGTCGGCTTCGTCCAAGACGAAGATTTGCACCTGCGACAAGTCCAGCATGCCTTGCTGAGCCAGGTCAAGCAGGCGGCCTGGGGTGGCGACCAAAATGTCGACACCGCGTTTGAGTTTGTTGATTTGCGGGTTGATGCCCACACCGCCGAACACAACGGTCGATGTCAGCTGCAAATGCTTGCCGTAGTCGCGTACCGACTCTTCCACCTGCGCTGCCAGCTCGCGTGTGGGCGTGAGCACCAGTGCGCGAATGGCGACGCCGCCAAACTTGTTGGTGGCACTGCGGCTCATGGCCAGCTTGTGCAAGATAGGCAGCACGAAGGCTGCGGTTTTGCCGGTGCCGGTTTGGGCTCCAGCTAAAAGGTCTTCTCCGGCGAGCACGGCCGGTATGGCTTGCTGCTGAATAGGAGTAGGCGTGATATAGCCTTTTTCTTGCACTGCTTTAAATAGGGCCGGTGCGAGGCCAAGTTCGTCAAAGTTCATGAGATAGCGCTGTTGCGCAGAGTGACCGCGTTACTTAAACTCCAATGTGTTGTTGGAATCAAGCCAGGCAATAACGGTCTGGTTAGGGGTGGCCCTTGGTTTTGAATGCGTTTGTCTTCACATACAAAAAGGGCCTCAGCAGAGTGCTGATGTTGGAGGCTCTGGTGCTCACCAACCAATGTATTGTCTCATACTCTTGTAACAGCCCCCGCCAAGTCCTGCTACAGGGGATGTAGCAAGGCACAAAGCAGTGCTTTAAGACTGGTGTAGTAGCCCCAAGGTTTGGATGCGCTGCACATGCGCTGTGAGTGAGCGCGCAGCGACGGGCCACAGCGTGGGCGACACGTCTGCATAAGCCAGCGGCACCAGCGCGTCCATGGCTGCGCCCGGTTTTTTGCGCATCGCGGCAATCACTTTGGCCTCGCGCTGCAGGCGGTGCGCTACCAAGGCTTCAATCGCGCGCCGCGCCCCACCGCTGTGGCTTGCGCCATCGCAGCGCGTGAGCGCGTAGCCGTGGGCAGGCAAAATAAAGTCCACTTGGTATTTGCTGCACTCAGTGGCCAAAATATGCAATGAATTGAGGTAGGCTGTCATGTCGCCATCCGGCGGGTCAATCACGGTGGTGCTGCCGTTCAAAATATGGTCACCACTGACCAGCAGGCCGTCTTCTTGCATGATCAGGCACAGATGGTTGGCCGCGTGGCCCGGTGTATGCACCACTTGCAGTGTGATGGGCAGACTTTGCGCACCATCCGTCTGCCTGAAATACTGGCTCAGCAGCTCACCGTGCTGCAGGGTAATGTCAGGGTCAAAAAAAGCGCTGTCCCTCGCAGTGGGCGCACTGGGCAAACCTAGGATAGGGCAGATATGGCGTGCATACATGCCCATCAGGTCGCCGGGCACGGTGTTGGTGGCCTCTACCACCAGGGCTTGCAGCGGCTGCGCAGCGGGTGAGTGGTCGGCATGCGAATGGGTGCACACAATAGCGCTGATATCGCCCTGGGTGGCTTCTAAGATGCGCCCAATGTGCGCATTGTCATTGGGGCCGGGGTCCACCACCACGTAGCCGGTATCCGCTGTGCCAATGATGTAGGTGTTGGTGCCCGGCCCGGTCATCATGCCGGGGTTGGGGGCTGTCAGGCGCATCACATGGCGCAGCAGCTTGACGCTCTTGTCGTGCTGCCAGTCCAGCGGGTGAACAATCTGTCCCTCGGGGCAGACCAAGGCCAGCTCGCCAAAGGCTGCTTCGTGCTCCATGTAGCGCGCCTCAACGCCGCCCAGCAGCCCTGCGCGTGGGCAGCTGGTCCACAGCGCCTGCTCGCTGGCGCAGGCAAGCAGCACGGCATCTACCGCGCTAAACGCTTGCAAGCGCTCGAGCGTGCGCACGGTGGGAAAGATCATCGAGAGTTGGCCTGCGGTGTGGCGCGCCAGCGCGTCCGCAGGGCGCAGCCACTCGGGTGCAAACTGCTCCACCTCGTCGGCCACGGGCGTTTGGCCTTCGGGCATGCGGGCGACCAAAAACGGCACATCAAAGCGGCGCGTCATATCGCGGTCAGTGATCCAGTGGGCTAGTAAAAACACCCCATCGGCTGCCAGCGTATAGCCCTTGGCGTGCATCTGCTCGTAGAAAGGCGCGCTGCGCGCTAAGGCGTCGATATCGGCTTGGCTGGCCCACGCACCGCTTGAGGTGCGTGCCAGCAAAACGCCAACTTCCTCATAGCTCTCGCGGATAGCGGCCAGTGCTTGGGTCAGATGGGCGGGGGTTTGGCTGGGCCGAACGGCCACCAGACTGTCCTGCGCATACGCTGCATCGGCGTGCTGGCGGTCTGCCTCGTCCACACCGCCGCCCGGAAACACATAGGCGTTGGGCGCAAAGCTGGCTGTGCTTGACCGCCGGGTCATCAGCACCTGCATACCGCCAGGCGTGTCGCGCAGCAGCAATACAGTGGCCGCCGGGCGCAGGGCTACGGGTTGTCGCGCAGGATGTAGAAGAGTGTTGGGTCTTACCATACCAAATTACAGCACGTCTTACGTTTTCTTGCATTAACGTGTGTGACTTCATCCTCCTTTTTGGAGACCTTATGAATAAAACTTGGGCAATCGCACTGGTGAGCTCCACTATCTGTGTGGTGTCAAAGTGCTTTTGCAATGCGGCGAAGGTGGTGTCCCGCACAGTGACGTTGCGCGTCACCTCGCCAGCATATTGAATTACTATACTTTCAATAGCAAACTTTCCAATATCCACGTCGGAAAACTGCTTATTTTTATCCCCTAAACCGATATAGAGAGATAGCTGGGATTGCAGCGCGTCCAGCTGCACCTGGGTGCCGCCTGCGGCGATAAAGTCGGGGTGCATGGTGGTGGTAATCGTAGGCCGCCCCGGTTAGCAGCGCCACGGTGCAGATCGCCAGCTCGCGCAGCTTGCGGCTGGTGGGCAGCTCGGTGCGCAGGGCTTTTGAGCATGTACTTTGCACTTAGTTAGTAGGGCAAGGCGGCCACAGAGGATAATCTCTCAACTATGCAGATCCATTTCACCAAAATGCAGGGCGCTGGCAACGACTTTGTGGTGCTCAACGAGACCCAGGGGCGCCTGCACCTGTCTGCTGCGCAATACCGCTTTTTGGGCGACCGGCATTTTGGTGTGGGCGCAGACCAAATTTTGTCGGTGCGGCCTGCGCCAGACGCCAGTGTCGATTTTGAATACGCCATCCACAACGCCGACGGCGGCGAGGTGGAGCACTGCGGCAACGGAGCGCGCTGCTTTGTGCGCTATGTGCGCGAGCAGGGCTTGACTGACAAAACCTCTATCCGCGTCAAAACCCTGAGCTCGAATTTGCTGCTGACCGAGCAAAGCGATGGCCGCGTGACGGTGGACATGGGCGCGCCTGTGTTTGACTTGGCAGCCATACCGTTTGATGCAAGCCAGGCATCTTGTGTAACGCAAAAAAGTTGGCAAAAATGGCATATTTCCGACGTGGATATTAACAAGTTAGCTATTAATTCAATAGTAAATAGCCCTGCTGCAGATGCTGCTTGCGACGTCGCCGTGCTGTCCATGGGCAACCCGCATGCGGTGCAAATCGTGCCCGATATCGACACCGCTGGCGTGTTCGCGGTGGGAGCGTGGGTAGAGCGGCACCCCGCTTTCCCGCGCCGCGTTAACGCAGGCTTTATGCAGATCGTTAGCCGTTCGCAGGTACGCCTGCGGGTGTATGAGCGCGGCGCAGGCGAGACGCTGGCCTGCGGCACGGGGGCCTGCGCAGCCGTGGTAGCGGGCATTCGCCTGGGGCTGCTGGACAGCCAGGTCGACGTGCACACGCGCGGCGGCGTGCTCACTATTGCATGGGCAGGCATGCTAGATGGCCTGCAAGCCAGCGTGCTCATGACCGGCCCGGCCACCACCGTGTACCAAGGCAGCATCCATGTGCCTGATGATTTAAAGTAACTCCACTCACAAGGCAACTGCATGACTGACAAAACCACCCACTCCAAACAAGACATCCCGCCCATCACCGAGGCCGACATTGCCCAGTTTTTGGTCAATACGCCTGACTTTTTTGAGCGCCACGCCGAGCTGCTGGCCACCGTGCAGCTGTCTAGCGGCCACGGCAGCCGCGCGGTCAGCCTGCAAGAGCGCCAAGCCGAGATGCTGCGCGAAAAGATCAAAACCCTGGAGCGCCGCATCATGGATATGGTGCGCAACGGCAACGACAACGTAATGATTGCAGACAAGCTGCAGCGCTGGACACGCACCATGCTGCTGACCAACCACCCGATGGACTTGCCGGGCGCACTGACCAACGAAATCAAGCACCAGTTCTTGGTGCCACAAGTGGCCATCAAGGTGTGGGGCGTGAACGGCATCTTTTCTGACCAAGAGTTTGCGATGAACGCCAGCGACGATGCCAAGTCGTTCGCCTCGTCCATCACCACGCCCTATTGCGGTGCCAACTCGGGCTTTGAAGCGGTCAATTGGCTGGCCCAGCCCGAGCTGGCCATGTCGGTGGCGCTCATCCCGCTGCGCGTAGGCGCAGCGCCCGAAGCGTTTGGCATGCTGGTGCTGGCCTCACCCGACCCCGAGCGCTTTAACGCTGGCATGGGCACCGACTTTTTAGAGCGCATTGCCGAGCTGGCCAGCGCAGCGCTGTCGCGCCTGCGTGCCTAGA
>JANPDG010000082.1:0-16049 GCA_031431335.1 Polaromonas sp.
GGTGTTGTGCACGCTGGTGCCTTGGGAGTCGACGGCTACCGTCACTGGCATGTCGACCACGTCGAACTCGTAAATCGCTTCCATGCCCAGGTCTTTAAAGCCTACGACTTTGGCGGTTTTGATGGCTTTGCTGACCAGGTAGGCTGCGCCGCCCACGGCCATCAAATACGCTGACTTGTGCTTTTTGATCGCTTCTATACCGGTAGGCCCGCGTTCGGCTTTGCCGATCATGCTGATCAGGCCGGTTTGGGCCAACATCATTTCAGTAAATTTGTCCATACGTGTTGCGGTGGTAGGGCCTGCGGGGCCTACGGCTTCGCCTTTGATGGGGTCGACAGGGCCAACGTAGTAAATCACGCGGTTGGTAAAGTCAACCGGCAGCTTCTCGCCGATAGACAGCATCTCTTGAATGCGTTTGTGCGCTGCATCGCGGCCGGTGAGCATTTTGCCGCTGAGCAGCAAGGTTTGGCCGGGCGTCCACGCGGCCACTTGGGCAGGGGTGAGGGTGTTGAGGTCAACTGCCGTTGATTTTTTGTAATCGGGTGCCCAGTGCACATCAGGCCATAAGCTGAGCGATGGTGGCGTGAGGTAGGCTGCACCGCTGCCGTCCATCACCACATGCGCGTGGCGCGTGGCGGCGCAGTTAGGAATCATGGCCACGGGTTTGCCTGCGGCGTGCGTGGGGTACATGTTGATTTTGATATCTAGCACCGTGGTCAGGCCGCCCAAGCCTTGCGCGCCGATGCCCAGCGCGTTGACTTTTTCATACAGCTCTAGCCGCAAGTTTTCGACATTGGAGAGTACCGCACCGCTGGACGATTTGGCCTGCAGCTCGTACATGTTGATGTCTTCCATCAGGCTTTGTTTGGCCAGCAGCATAGCCTTTTCAGCGGTGCCGCCAATGCCAATGCCCAGCATGCCGGGTGGGCACCAGCCTGCGCCCATAGTGGGCACAGTTTTTAGCACCCAGTCGACCAAGCTGTCTGAGGGGTTGAGCATGACGAACTTGCTTTTGTTCTCGCTGCCGCCGCCTTTGGCTGCCACGGTAATGTCTAGCTTGTTGCCGGGCACCAGCTCGATGTGGATGACTGCGGGCGTGTTGTCTTTCGTGTTCTTGCGGTCAAACTGCGGGTCGGCCACGATAGAGGCGCGCAGCTTGTTGGCCGCAAAGTCGTAGCCCCGGCGCACGCCTTCGTTCACCACGTCGCCCAGCGCCCCATCGCCAAATTCAGAGCAACCTTCGAACCGCACATCCATGCCGATTTTTAAAAACACATTAACGATGCCAGTGTCTTGGCAAATCGGCCGGTGGCCCGTGGCGCTCATGCGGCTGTTGGTCAATATTTGCGCTATAGCGTCTTTGGCGGCTGGGCCTTGCTCACGCTCGTAGGCGCGTGCCAGGTGGGCAATGTAGTCTGCAGGGTGGTAGTAGCTAATGAACTGCAGCGCGGCGCTGATGGTCTCAACTAGGTCGGTGGCTTTGATGGTGGTCATGGCGAGGGTTCTCTGGAGTCGTTCAATCAGTCGTTCAATCAGTTGTTATCAGTCGTTATTAGCCCGGCCATCAATCTGTTTGGCAGCGTGCTCGCTGTGCGACATCAACTTATCGGTGTAGGCAATGGCCATCGCGCTGAGCAAAAACACAATGTGAATGATGGTTTGGTACATCAACACTTTTTCGCTGTAGTTGTTGGCGTTGATAAATGTTTTGAGCAAATGGATTGACGATATGCCGATGATGGCTGTGGCCAGCTTGACCTTGAGCACGCTGGCGTTCACGTGGCTGAGCCACTCTGGCTGGTCGGGGTGGTCTTCTAGGTTCATGCGGCTGACAAATGTCTCGTAGCCGCCCACAATCACCATGATCAGCAAGTTAGAAATCATCACCACGTCAATCAGTGCCAGCACCACGAGCATGATGACAGTTTCGTTCAGCCCGGTTATTTTGGCCTCAGACACATAGCCGCTGCTTTTAACCAGTATGTCAATATCTGCTTGGCTGCCAAAAGCAGCACCGATCAGGTGGTAAAGCTCTACGCCAAAGTGAAACACATACACTGCTTGGGCCAAAATGAGGCCCAAATACAGCGGCATTTGCAGCCAGCGGCTGCCAAAAATAAGGCCAGACAGCGCATTCATCGGGCGGCGTGGCTTGGTGGAGGCAGAGGTAGGTTTAGACATTGGAAATTGGGGCTGGTGAGCTGTGTGATGGATGCGGCTTGGATGCAAGTTTGGAAGCCAAAACTACATCATTCAATTGTAGTGGCAAGCCGAGTGACTTCTGATTTGGAGTAAATTAGTAGGGTGCGCGTAAGTCAGTGCCTAGTAAGTGCAAACCCTGATATTACGCCAGAATTTAATTACAGCTTGGAGACAAACCCATGAGCACCGCCATCGAATCCGTATTGGTCGAAAACCGCGTTTTTCCACCGTCTGCCGCAGCGTCTAACGGTGCTCGCATCTCCAGCATGGCGCAGTACGACGCGATGTGCAAAGAGGCGGCGGACGATTTTGAAGGCTACTGGGCCAAGCTGGCCCGCGCTAACCTGAACTGGGCCAAGCCCTTTACCCAAACGCTGGACGAGAGCAATGCGCCGTTCTACAAATGGTTTGACGATGGCACGCTCAACGCATCAGCCAACTGCCTAGACAAACACATCGGCACCGCCACTGAGAACAAGACGGCCATCATCTTTGAAGCCGATGATGGCGCGGTAACCAAGGTAACCTATAAAGAGCTGCTGGCCAAAGTAAGCCAGTTTGCTAACGCTTTAAAAGCCAAGGGCATTCAAAAAGGCGACCGCGTCCTGATCTACATGCCGATGACAGTGGACGGCGTGGTGGCCATGCAAGCCTGCGCGCGCATTGGCGCAACGCACAGCGTGGTGTTTGGCGGCTTTAGTGCCAAGAGCTTGCAAGAGCGCATTATGGATGCCGGGGCGGTAGCGGTGATTACGTCCAACTTCCAAATGCGCGGCGGTAAAGAACTGCCGCTCAAAGCCATCGTCGACGAAGGCTTGGCGCTTGGTGGCTGCGAGAGCATTAAAACTGTGCTGGTGATGCAGCGCACGCAAACTGCTTGCAACATGGTTGCGGGCCGCGATATGACGTTTGCCCAGGCCCTCCAAGGCCAAAGCGAGGTATGCGCACCCGAGATGGTGGGCGCTGAGCACCCGCTGTTCATTTTGTATACCTCGGGCTCAACGGGCAAACCCAAGGGCGTGCAGCACAGCACTGCAGGCTATTTGCTGTGGGCCAAGCTCACGATGGACTGGACGTTTGATTTAAAGCCGTCCGATATTTTTTGGTGCACGGCTGACATCGGCTGGATTACGGGCCACACCTACGTAGCCTATGGCCCGCTGGCTGCAGGTGCTACGCAAATCATTTTTGAAGGCGTGCCCACATTCCCCAATGCAGGCCGCTTTTGGCAAATGATAGAAAAGCACAAGTGCACGATTTTCTACACTGCACCGACGGCCATTCGCTCGCTCATCAAAGCCGCTGAGGGTGACGAAAAAGTGCACCCCGCACGCAGCGATCTCACCAGTTTGCGCATTTTAGGTAGCGTGGGCGAGCCGATCAACCCCGAAGCATGGATGTGGTACTACAAGCACGTAGGTGGTGAGCGTTGCCCAATTGTTGACACCTTTTGGCAGACCGAAACCGGTGGCCACATGATTACGCCGCTGCCTGGCGCTACGCCGCTCGTGCCAGGCTCATGCACGCTGCCACTGCCCGGCATCATGGCTGCGATTGTGGACGAGGTGGGCGGCGACGTGCCCAACGGCTCAGGCGGCATGCTGGTGGTTAAGCGCCCTTGGCCGTCGATGATTCGCACCATCTGGGGCGACCCAGAGCGTTTTAAAAAGGCTTACTTTCCTCCCGAGATGGGCGGCACTATTTACCTTGCGGGCGACGGCGCAGTCAGGTCAACAGACCGTGGCTATTTCCGCATCACAGGCCGTATTGACGATGTGCTCAACGTGTCAGGTCACCGCCTGGGCACCATGGAGATTGAATCAGCCTTGGTCAGCTGCAGCCATCTGGTAGCCGAAGCCGCCGTAGTAGGCCGCCCTGACGATTTGACAGGTGAGGCGATCAGTGCATTCGTGGTGCTCAAACGTAGCCGCCCGACGGGTGAAGAAGCCAAGCAAATCGCCAACGAGCTGCGCGCTTGGGTTGCCAAAGAAATCGGCCCGATTGCCAAACCCAAAGACATTCGCTTTGGCGACAACCTGCCCAAAACCCGCAGCGGCAAAATCATGCGCCGCTTGCTGCGCAGCATTGCCAAAGGTGAGGCGATCACGCAAGACATCAGCACGCTAGAAAACCCGGCGATTTTGGAGCAACTGGCTGAGAAGCTTTAGTCAGTTCATAGCTATGTGTTTGCTATTAATTCACTCCTAAATTAATAGCAAACTATTGAATATCCACGTCGGAAAAACGTCTTAAAATCTTCTAAACAGTACATTCTGCATATGCCGCAAGGCATTACATGAATCCCAGGTTGATAGGGTAGCTTGCAGCCCCCGGCGCACCGAAGTTACGCAGGTTAGGCAAGATACCGGCCAGTTCGCCAGGCTCTACGCCAAACCAGCTGGCCAAGGTTGCTGCGTATTGGTCAACCGAGGTGCTGGGCAGCAGGCGGCCTTGGCCTACGTGCCACTGGTCTTCTGCGCCGCTTCCGTTGCCTACGCTAATGGGCGGCGGCGTGCCGTAAAACGCCCTGCCTTTGACAGCGCCGCCCACCACAAAGTGGTGGCCACCCCAGCCGTGATCTGAGCCGTCGCCGTTCGAGGTGAGGGTGCGGCCAAAGTCAGATGCGGTGAACGCGGTCACTTTGTCGGCCACGCTCAGGTTGGCTGTGGTTTGGTAAAACGCAGTCAGCGCTTCGCTCAGGCGCGTCATGTTGGTGATGTGGCCCGCCAGCAGGTTGTCATGCAAATCAAAGCCGCCTACTGAGACAAAAAACACCTGCCGTTTCGTGCTCAGGCTTGCGCGTGCGTCGATCAGGCGGGCTACCATTTTGAGCTGTGATGCCAACTGATTGTTAGTGGGCACTGCTGCAAAAGGCGCAAATGCACCCGTATTAGCGCCAGCTGCTGCAGCTGTTGCGCCGATACCGCCGTTGACGGTGCTCTCAGCAGCGATGGAGCGCTGGGTGACTCTGTTGTATTCGTTTTCTAGTACGTCGCCTCGCGTCTGTTGCACCAGCGTACTCATAGCTGCCTTGACAGCCGCAGAGCCGTAGACGTTATTGCTTACGCTGTTGATTTTGACGGCACCTGTGGGGCTGACTTGGTAGGCCAGAGCACTGTCGCCAGACAAAAACACCGCGTTGCCCGTGATGGAAATACAGGTAAACAACGCGCCTGTGCCGTTGGACGACAGGGCCAGATCACCCATATTGCCGCCCCAGCCAATGGTGGAGCCCTCGGGCGATGAAGACTGCCAAATCGACTGCTGATCGTTGTGTGAAAACAGTTTGGGCGGCAGCGGGTAGAGTGCCCGATTCGGCCCTTCGTATTGCGCTTTGGTCACTGGCACCACCAGCGGGCCGACGTTGAGCTGCACTGCTGCCTGGCCTGTGTTAAACAAGCCTGCCAAACCGGTCATCACAGGGTGCAGGGCAAACTGCTTGCCGTTTGCAAGGGCTGTGGAGGGCGCTAACACGGTGTTGGCCAGCGTTGCCTGGCCCAGCGCAATACCGCCTGCTGTGCGGCCCCCGCCGCTGCCACGAACGGCGCTGTACAGGTCATAGTTGATGTTGTCATAGGGCACCACGGTGTTCCAGTGGTCGTTACCGCCATTTAAAAATACACACACCAGTGCTTTGTAGTCAGTCGCGTTGAACGCAGCGGCCTCGCCCATGGCGGCTAAGTTGAGCGCGGTAGGCAGTGCAGTGCCCGTAAAAGCCAGCTGGGCAGAGCGGCGCAAAAACGCGCGGCGGCTGTGGTCTTGGGGATGAATAAGGTGCATGGTCTTACCTTGTTTATTTTTGAATCAGGTATTCAGCGCAGCCGAGCACCATCAGCACTGCGCCGCGCACGCGGTTGAGCTTTTGGTCGTTGGGGCTGGCGGCTGTGACGGGCACGGCGTTGAGCGCGTTGACCATGATGGCAATGGTGGCGTCTGACAACCTACCTGCGCACATGACCAAGTTGAGTCTGGCCACCAGTGCGCCCGCGTCTTGCGCAATAGCCAGCTCTGCGCTAAAGCTGGCAGTGATGTCTTGCACATAAGGGCCCGTAAAAGGGTTGGGTGCCCCCGGTGGTGAAGCTACAAATATGCCTACTTCTATCACCTGCTGCATGTAGTTCAAATACCCGCCCACCGTGCTTTCGTTAACCAGCTGAAACTCAGGCGCGGTGGCTTTGTTAGCTGCCAAGGCTGTGCCGGGCGGCACAAATCCAGGGCGGAAGAAATTGAACACTGAGGGTGAACGTAGCGGGCTTTGGCCCAGTTTTTCGGCCGCGCTAGAGGTCTCAAACATTTTCCAGCCGCCAGACGCTGAGTTAAATCCAAAGCTGCGCCCCCACTGCACAAAGCGCACTATGGGCTCACGCAGCTTGCCAAATCCGGCTGTGGTTGCTGCCTGTGGTGAGCGGGCTTCTGCGTCGAGCAAAATGGCCGACCATACGGTTTTGAGGTCTCCGTTGCTGCTTTTGAACGCTGCAGCCACACGGCCTACGTAGTCCGGACTAGGGTTGCTGGTGACCAGCCGCTGGATCATTTGTTTGCAGAAAAATGGCGCGGTGTTGGGATGGTTGGCCAAGGTGTTGAGCGCAGTGTTTAACGCAGCTGCACCTGCAGTGCCAGAGGGTATGGTGGTGCCCAAAAACGTGGCCGCTAAGTTGGAGTGCCTGTTGGCATCGAGCACCATCGGTCTGCGGGTGAACTCGATATTGAGTAGCGAATACGCCTCCACGCCGTCGCCATTGGCTTTGACGGGTCTGAACGTGCCCACCGACCGGTCAAAGTCGTAGCCGGTAAACACCCGGGCTAAGTTAGTCACATCAGCTTGACTGTAGGCATCGATTTTTTGGCCACTGCCATCGAGCTTTTCAGTGCTGTCGGCATTGAGTTGGTACAGCCCGATACTAAACAGCTGCATGACCTCGCGTGCGTAGTTCTCATCAGGCACGCGGCCGGTATTGGTGTCTTCTTTTTGGTTTCCTCGGGTGTTGAGGTAGTAGCCCATCGCGGGGTTGAGCGTAACGTCTTGCAGCAGTTGCCTGTAGTTGCCAAAGGCATTGCGCGCGAGCATGTCCCACCAAGCTGCGTAGGCTTGGGAGCGCCAGTCAAACTCAGCCGACTGCAGCGAAGCGACAAAAAATTCGGACAAAGCCAGCGTGATACGCCTGCGCATTTGGTCTGCGCCCGTAAACAACTGGTTCCACACCATGAAGTCAGCCAAGGCCAAATTAAAGAAGTATTGGTTGCGGTCGTTGACGTTGTAGCCGCGCTGGCCCATCCAGTCCCAGCCGGTTTGGCCTACGGGCAGCGCGTACTGGCGATTGAGCCAGTCGGCGTATGTGCCGCTGCGCACACTGGCGATTTCGCTGTCGATGGACGAGAACTGCGCCTGCTGCAAAAACCGAGCTGCTTGCTTGTCATCGGTAGCGGATGTGCCTGCGACTGGTGCGGGGGCTGGAGCGGGCGGCGCGGGGGCTGGAGCGGGCGGCGAGGGGGCTGGAGCCGGTGGGGCTGGCGTGGGAGCAGGGGGAGCGGGAGCAGGTGGGGGCGGTGTAGGGGCCGGACTGGCAGGCGGGCCGACGGGTGCTGGTGATGCAATGGGGCCGGGCGCAGATGACGTGGTGGTGCCGGGCGTGGCGGCTGTACCCACAGCAGTGGCGGTTTCACCGCCACCGCCACCACAGGCCGCTAGCGCTGCGATCGATAGCAAACTTAAACTAACAGGAACCGCAGAGCGATCATTTCGTGAGGTAGCTTGGTTTGCCGTGTTGTCCAGGGTGATTTCGTCTTCTGCATCAACTGCTTCTACACCGAGTAATTGAGTGTCATCAGAGGCTTCGAGGTCAAAAGTTGGCATACATCGTCCAGATAAAGAGAGTGTTTTGTAATGCAGCCGAACTTTGCTTGAAAAAGCATATTTGGGCTAGGACGATGAGGTAAATTGAGTCACATAATGTTTGCTAGGTAAGCTATTAGTGCAGGGTGCCGCAATGCGCGTTAGGCAGCAAGGGGGATTTGAAAAACACAGTTACATAAATAGGTGTCTCCACCTGCAGTGGCAAAATGATTTGTCGCATGCTGCGCTCGATTGAGCGGTATGCAGAGCAATGAAACAGTCAGTCGAAATATATCGATGCTCTAAAATTCAGAAATCTTGGAATGATAATTATTCAGCCATAAATACAAGAATAGAAAGCTATATTTTTAATAGCAAACTATTGAATATTTACGCCGGAAAAGCGCCTAAAAAATCACCGAGAATCGGCGATCTTTTCAATACCGTGTTAGTGCTAGAAGGCTAGCGCAGAAGACAGTCGTATTGAATTAGCACGCAGATTTAAGACTTGCGCAAAGAGCGAATAAAAAGCCCTAGTCCACCTACCATTAGCACAAGGATGATGATCAAGTTAAGCAGGGACATCGTGCGTATGCTGATGCTCAGGCTCATGAGTACGCCAAAGATAATGGCTACAAGTGCGCCGCCCGCCAAGATCCAGCCCCATGGCGCACGTGCGTTATAAAAAATCCAACCCACGCCAAACATGAATGGAATCAGCAGGCCACCTCCCGTGACGTTCCAGCCGCCGCCGTAGTTAATGCGGTACAGCGCATAGCCAAAGCCAAAGCCTTGCGACACCACAATATTATCCAGCAGCATATAAAAACCTGCACAGGCCATGATCAGTCCAATGATGAAGGTCATTGAGCCACCTTGGGTGCCGCCGGCTCCCTGAGATTGATACGCCATGTGATGAATTCCTAACGCTGTTAAAGCGAATTAAATTGCCGTTTAAGGTGGGTTGAAAGCTTAAAAAACTCAGGCTTGCTTTGGATGTCTGGGTCCCATGCCAGACCCATTTCAGCCAGGTCGTACACCTCTTTGATATTGGCACCTGGAATGGGCGCACCTTGTGCGTCCATCTCACGGCCCAGTATCCACAACGTGTCTGCAATGGTGATGGCGCAATCAATATCGTGGGTAATGACGATATTGGTATTGAGTTCATGGGTGGTCGCCACCCGCAAAATGGTTTCACACACGCGGTCTTTGGCCAGTGGGTCTAGCCCTGAAAACGGCTCGTCCATCAGCATAAAGTAAGAGCTGCACAGCAGTTGCTGTGCAATCGCAATGCGCTGGCGCTGACCGCCAGACAGGGCCAGCGGGTAGGCGTGCGCTTTGTCTGCTAAGTGAAACTCTTCTAGCATAGCGAGTGATTTATCGCGCGCCTCTTTGTCACTTTTGCAAGACTTGGCCGCAGCCACCATCAGATTGCCCAGTACGGTGCGATGGTTAAACAGCGGGTAATGTTGCGCCACCACGCCTACTTCGCCCGGCTTGACCTCGCCATCTTTGTCGTACAGCTTCACGCTGCCTGAGTTGGGGCGCTGAAGACCCGCGATACAGCGAAACAATTGGGTTTTGCCTACGCCTGAGGGGCCTAGCAAACAAACTACTTGGCCTTGTTCCACACCTTGGCGCTGAATGTTGTTAATCGACGCGCTGACGTTTTTTAAAACAGGCTTATCGTAGGACACCGATAGATTCTCAATCGTCAGTAGTCGCTCTCCAATGCTATGGGGTTTGGCTCCGGCATTCATTTAGCAACCCCTTGTTTGCCTAGGCGGGAATGTGGGCACATCACATCTTTGAGCAAAGCCAAAAGACCATCTTGCGCAAGTCCGTAGAGCAAAATAGTGATCTGAATGGCAAACACGCCAGCCAATAAAAAATAACGATTTTGGTTGAGTAGCATGGAACCAATACCACCTTCGGAGCGCGTCATACCTTCTACCAATGTCAACAGAGTCCAGCCAACGGCAGCGTTTTGGCGTACCAAATCTAGCGTGACATCAGACTTGCCTAGCAGCACCAGTTCGAGCGTAATGCGCCAGTGCTTCATGCCCAAAGTGCGGCAATGATCAACCTGCTCTGCTGGAATCGCCTTGATTTCGGCCAGAAGGCCCGTCACCATAAACACAAACATGCCAAACGACAGCAGTGAAATGCGCAGCCAGTAAGAGTCGCTGGACATCAACATGAACACATAGGTGAGCCCGGCGAAACCTAAGAAGCGTAGCGAAGATGAAAAACGTGCAATGGGCAGAAAAATAGACGCAGTACTCAGCGCCGCCACCGCCACCGCTGCGACCGTAGAGATAAGCAAGGACACCAGACTAATTTTGACACTGCCCCACAACTCGTACAGCATGCCTTGGTTGAGCGCAAGGTCAGCCCAGGCGTAGTAAACCTCTATGGGTGAGGGTAGAGCCTTAGACCCGCTAAGCGACCACAGAACGATAGCCAAAAGTGCCTGCACTGCAAACAGAATTTGCAGCCGTGACTTGGCTACATGCGTGAAAGGTAAAAATAAGTTAGGGACATTTTTCATGCTGAAAAGTTATAGCAATTGCGCATTTATTCAGTGCGAATTAACGAGACTTCTACGCGGCGGTTTTTAGCGCGGCCTTCATTAGACTTGTTGTCTGCCACTGGCTGCTGGTCGCCGTAGGCGCGGGTGCGCAAGCGGTCTTTAGGGAACGACGATGGTGCGTTGGCTTGCAGCCAAGTGCTAATCGCCTCTGCGCGGCGTTTGGAGAGCGCTAAGTTGGATGTTGGGTCGCCAATGTTGTCGGTGTGGCCAGAAATTTGCACGGGCAGGCCAGACACTGCAATCTGGTCAATCATTTGTTCCAGCACTGGAATGGCACTTGGGCGAAAGCTGGCTTTGCCAGTGTCAAATTCAATGCCCCATTCGCGCTTGGCAAACACTGAGGTCGCAGGGGCGTTAGCGGCAAACGCGGGTGCATCAGGCTTGGCCGCAGCCGCAGCGGTCGAGCCTGCTGCAATGGCTTGCAGGTAGCTGGCGTTGACTACTTTTTCGTAGGCAATGAGCTCGGGCATTTCCTGCGGATAAAACTGCTTTGCCACGTTGCCAAACACAGTGTAGACACGCTTGTACAAGTTGTCGTTGCCGTTTAAGCCGAACAGATACAGGTTGTCTGCTAAGTTGTTGGTGGTCGAGCCGCCCAAACTAATATCTTGGCCTAGTTTGTCTTTTTCTACAACGCCTTTGTGGTACTTGGCCCACCATTCTGGGGTTTGTTCTTTCATCACTTTGGCCATCACTGCAGAGGCTTTGAGCAAGTTAGCATCGCTGGCTTTGATGGCGTCGCTGGCTTCAAAGGACGCGGCTAACATGTTGCGCACGAAGTCTGGGTTTTTGGCCATCCACTGCTTGTTGCCAACAAGTGTGGCAGGCATTTGCCACATGTATTCTTTGGTGGAGGCCACCGCAGCTAAACCGCCCACTTCGCGTGCCAGCTTCACATCGCCTGGGGTCCAGGTGGCAGAGCCGTTTTGACACACTTTTTGACTCGAACCCGTGGGCTTGCCGCCGCGCACTACAGGGCGCGTTTCGCAAGCGCCTTTAGATGCTGCAATTAACTTTTCATCGGCTTCGGTAAAGGCGCTGACTGACACAAAGTTCATCGCATCAGGGTCATAGGTTTTAGGGTCTGGGTTGACCGGAATTTTGTTGTCTGCAGCGTACTTGACGCAAATGTTCCAGTCGCCATCGCGCAGCACCGCGCCTATCAAGGAGCCACGTGCCTTTTGCGGGTCGCTGGCCACTTCGCGTGGCAACATGCATTTGTCTTCGCCGCGTGAGTAGCCTAGCGCGCCAACCACTTCAATTTCTTGGCCCATTTTTTCCATGGCAGACTTGGCAGACGCTGCGTATCCGGGCAATGCATCGCCCATGATGACGACAAACGCGGCACCTTTGGCGGGCTGCGCTACACCAGCGGCTACTTCACCGGCAAACAGCGCCTGTTCGGCTACCATTTGTGCGTAGTCGTCTTGACGCTCTAGCGCCAAGCGCACGCCGCGTTTGCCCATCAGGCTGTCTGGGGTGGTGGCGGCATCGCCGTTTGCAAGGTGCAGCGAGGCAATCGCGTTCCAAGGGATGACCAAAGTCTTGGCCGTGTAGTTGCCGCTAGATGCGGGGATGGCTGCAGTTTTTAGCTGCGCTGCAGCAGGCGTGGCGCCTGAACCAGCTACAGGCATGTCTAGACCAGTCGGTACGGCGCTGGCTGTGCTGGCTCCTTTAAGGCCGCCTTTAAGGAAGAACTTGTCTACCGCAAACCATGCACCGCCAATGACAGCGGCAATAAGAATGAGACGTGGAATAGGTTTTAAGGTCATATCGTCGTTTCTAGTGAGTTAAAGTTATTTGTGTGGGCAGTTTAGTTTTTAGGTTTGTCTTGGGCGTTGTTAAACCACTGTACGCCTTGGCCCGCTACGCGCACGGGTTCTGCGCCTGCAGCTTTCAAATTGGTACCGGTCAACGCAGGCGAGGGGTTGTTTTCGATCAGCAGCTGTTTGGACTCGCCCAGAACGATCGAGTCAGCGCTCTTTTCCCAGTCTTCCAGCATTTTGATGGCTTCTGCCTCATAGACACCATTTTGCAAATCAACCGAGGACATAAACGAATCTGACAAGCGCACAAAATCTTCAATCTCGCCAATTTTCATGGCGTAGTCCGCTGCTAAATACTCATTGGCCATGTTGAACAGCTCTTTGCTGTCGGGGTCGCCTTTGATGATGCTCATGGCCGATTTCATGGCCGAATGGGCAGCATCAGCCATTTCTTTTTTGCGGCTTTTCACGTCAATTTCTTGCTGCATGTCTTCAATTAAAAATTGTGACACGTCTTGGTACTTGATGAGTACACGATAGAGAAGCTCTAGCTTGGTGAGCAAGTCTTGGTAAGACAGGTTGGCGTCGGTCATGCGGCCTGCCTTGCGTGACTGTAGGGCGATGACGGTGGCTTTGCCGTTCTTTTTGGCTTCGTTCACCATTTTCAGGGCGCTGTCTTTGACCTTCTCGTTTTTGGCAATTTCTTCTTTGCACGAGCGAATCATGCCGCTGAGCTGGGCAATGCGCTTGTTCATGTTGACCAGCTTGCCTTGCAGCTCGCTGACATAGTTTTTCATGATGCCAATCGGGTCGATTTCGACAAACATTTGCGTGATCTTGCGCATCAGGCTCATGTACAGATATTTACCCAGACGCCAAAAGCGTTTGTCAGTGATGACAAAACCAATCATCACTGCAGCCACACCCAAGAGCGCCGCGTAGATGGTGTTCTGTAGCAACGTAATGATGTAGGGCAGGGCTTGATAGAGCAAATAGCCTGCGCCAGCGATGAGCGCAACGCCAAATATTTGCCCTGTGACGCCTTCTGGGCGCTCCCAAAAGCTCTTGGGCTTGTAGTCTTGCGGAACCAGATCGTTCATACGCGCTTCCTTTGTGAATTTATAAAAGTTAATTTTTTAGACCGACGTGGTGCGATATTAAGGCACCTCGGCTTGTCTTTTAAGGCGCAAGGTACCTGACGATTTTGGCTTTGTTTTGTGTCAGGGTATCTTTGACTGATGCTACCGCGCTGTTGAACTGGGTTTCGACCAGTGCAATGGCCTGGCGCTTTTCCAGCAGCTCGCGCTCTATTTCATCTAGCCGTGCGCGATCGCGCTGCACAGCGTCTTCGACCACGCGAATGCGGTTTTCGGTTTCTTCACGCAACTTGGTGATCTGCACACCTGCGGCGTCTACGTTGTCTTTGAGGGTTTGTGCCTCGGTTACACGCGCATTGATGTCGGTCACTTCTTTTTGCTTGGCTTGGGCTGCAAAACGCGCCACTTCATCATCAACAGCTTGCATGTGTTGCATGTCAATCGATTGAATCACTTGGTCAAGTGAGTGGTTCTTTTTGATCACGGCAAACGCAGCGCGATAGCGTGTCATTTCGTCAGGGATGATCTCTTCTAGCGGCTTGATAGCATCATTTAACGCGGTGTAGGCTGTGGCGCGGCTGAGCACTTGCTCTAGCAAATGGGCCGTCATGGGGGAGCTAGATGCCGTTATGGGCTGGCTTGTCGTTAATCCGCTGAAGTCCGCAGGCGGCTGAGCGCGAGTTTTAGAGCGGGACGCATCTGGCGCCTTCTCTTCAGGCTTGGCTTGGTTGGGAGTCTCTTCTTCTAGGATGAGATCTTTCAGCCCTGTCATGAACCGTGCGCCAAAACCAGCTTCTTTTTCCTTGTCTGTATCGCCAGCAGCCATTTTCTATTCCTTTTGCGTAAAGCACATTGATTTACTCAATACTATTGTAGTGGACACTTTGTGTTTTTAATTGCTATATATTTAATAGCTAACTATGCAATATCCACGTCGGAAAAATGCCTATTTTTCTTCCAAAAACAGCTTCTGAAGATAGCGCTTGGCTTACATAAATCACTCTTTACAAATCGATGATCCGGCTCATTCAGTCAGCGCCTGCATGGATTCAAATCAAGCCCTAAACCACAGACCCACCGCACAAAAACCCATCTCGGCAACCCAAAACCCCACCATAACACCAGTAAAATCCATTCTTTAACAGCCTGCGCTTCTTCCGTAGCGTCCTATTTCCATGTCCGCCTGGGTCTTGCCCGATCATATTGCCGATGTTCTGCCCTCTGAGGCGCGGCATATCGAAGAACTGCGCCGCTCGCTCTTGGACACTGCGCGCAGCTACGGCTACGAGCTGGTGATGCCGCCGCAGCTCGAGTTTTTAGAGTCTTTACTCACCGGCACTGGCGAGGCGCTGGACTTGCAGACTTTCAAGCTGGTAGACCAGCTATCGGGCCGCACCATGGGTTTGAGAGCTGATACCACCCCCCAGGTCGCCCGGATTGACGCCCATTTGCTCAACCGCCAAGGCGTCACCCGCCTGTGCTATTGCGGCCCCGCGCTGCACACCGCCCCTGCCAAGCCACACGCCACACGCGAGCCGCTGCAGTTTGGCGCTGAGATTTTTGGCCATGCCGGGCTAGACGCTGACCTTGAGGCGGTGCTGCTGGCTATTAATTGCCTGCAAACAGCTGGCGTGACCGACATTACTGTGGATCTGGCTGATGCGAGGCTGGTGCGCAGCCTGATGGCAGGCGTGATGATTGCACCCCAGCAGCTAGAACAAGTGCACGCCGCGCTGGCTGCCAAAGACGCCGCTACCCTGGCCGAGTTAACAGCTAACTTCCCCGCAGCCAGTCGCGATGGTTTGGCCAGTTTGGTGCATATGTATGGCGACGCCGCCGTGTTGGCGCAAGCTGCCAACATGTTTGCAGCCAACGCGCAGATGCTCGGCGCCCTGGATAATCTTAAGCAACTGGCCGCTAGCGTGCTAGCTGCGCAACCACAGGTCAAGGTGAGCTTTGACTTGGCCGACTCGCGCGGCTATGCCTACTATACGGGCGCACGTTTTGCCATCTACGCTCCCGGCGCACGCCATCAACCGGCGGACGCACTGGTGCGCGGCGGCCGCTACGACGAGGTGGGCGCGGTGTTTGGCCGCAACCGCCCGGCAGCAGGCTTTAGCCTCGATATCAAAGAGCTGGTGGGCGTGGTGCCTGCGCGCGCCCTTAAAGCGGCGATTCGCGCGCCTTGGCCGAGCAACGGCGCGAGTGCGGCCCCGCTGCGCGCCGCAGTGCACAGCCTGCGCACACGCGGCGAAACCGTGGTTTGCGTGCTGCCTGGCCATGAGCACGAGGTGCAAGAATTTACCTGCGACCGCCAGCTGATTGAAGCTGCGGGTCAGTGGGTGGTGCAGGCCCTATAAGCCTCGCCATGTCGACGAACTTTAATTTTTTCAACAGGTTTTTATTCTCATGAACGCAACAACAAGTGTGCAGGCTTCGGGTCGAAATGTCGTGGTTGTGGGTACCCAGTGGGGTGACGAAGGCAAAGGCAAGTTGGTGGACTGGCTCACAGAGTCGGCCCAAGGCGTGGTGCGGTTTCATGGGGGCCACAATGC
>JANPDG010000083.1:0-21482 GCA_031431335.1 Polaromonas sp.
GTTCTGCGCGGCAAGGAGGTTGATTTGGTTGTCTGCACTTAAAGAGACGTTGCCGTCTGCTTTGACTTGGCTGCCTTGAATCAACAGGTTACTGTCTTTGCCGCCGCCTGTTGCAGCTATCGTGATGTTGCCGCCTGCGGCTAGGGTGGAGCCTTTGCTGGTGGCGCTGGTCGATTGGCTGTTGCTTTGGCTTTTACTGCTGCCGACACTGAGGCTGACGCTGACGCCGCCGAGTTTGTCTGCTGCGGTGGCATCTCGGCTGGTGGTGTTGCCTGCGCTGTCTTTGCCTAGGATTTGGTTGCTCTTGCCGCCGTAGTCCACGCCTTGGCCTGCTTGCACTGCGCCTGCTGCGTTGTAGCCTGCGAAGGCGATGTTGGCTGCGCCGAGCGCTTGCATGCGGCTGTTTGGGGTGGCTGCGATGGCTTTGCCAGTGCTTGCGATGCTTTGCACTGCCGAGAGCACCGGGCTGCTGAGGGCGACGGTGAGGCCGCTTTGTTTGAATTTGGTCTCGGTTTGCTCGGCGTTAGTGTTTTGCAAGTCGGTGATTTGGACGTTTTTGCCTAGAAGAGTGATGTCACCTGCTGGGGTGGTGATGCTACTTGCCTGTACTGTTGCATTGTTGCCGGCGATGATGGTGACGCTGCCATCGATGGCGCCTAGGGTGGAGCCGGCTTGGGTGGAATTTTGCTGGTCGTTCTGGTTGCTTTGCTCGCGTTTACCTATGCTAAAGCCTGTGCCTGCGCCCATCAGGCCGCTCTTTTTCTCGGCCCGCGCGCTGTCTTGTTGGCTGGTGTTTTGCGCGGCGGTGATCAGGATGTCTCGGTCGGCCAGCAAGGTGGTGCCTTGGTCGCTGATGACACTGGAGCCTTTGATCGTGATGTCTTTGTCTGCCCTTAGCACTACGGTTGCACCGCCTAGGCTGCTGGCGACGGCGGTGCTGGACTGGCGGGTGTCGCGGGTGGCAACGCTGCTTTTGCTCAGCAGTTTTTTGCTGGCGTGTTGGTGATTGGCATCAAAAGCATCACTGTCTTGGCCTGCTAGGACGTTAATGTTGTTGCTGGCCAACGCAGTCAGTGCGCCACTGGCTTGAACGCTGCTGGCACGAACAGTGATGTCTTGCCCGGCTTTAAGCTGCACGCTGCCTGCGGCTTCTATGGTCGTGCCTGTCTGGCGGCTGTTGGCGCGACCGGTTGTGTTTTGGGCATCGAAGACCAGTTTGTCGCTGGAGCTGGTTTGCACGCTGGATAAGTTCAGGTCGCGGCCAGCTTCAATAAAGGTGCTGCCGCCGGCGCTGGCATGGCTGATGACGCCCGCAACAACGTTGACATCACGTCCTGCGCTAGCCACCAACACGTTATTCGAACCACTGCCGGTGACGTACAGCCCAGCTACGCGCTCTATGCTGGTGCGGTTAAAGCTGTTTGCGCCAGACGTGCTTTGGGCACTGCGGGTGGTGGTGGTGACGTTTAAGTCGCGCCCGGCTTGGGCTAGCAGCTGGCTGTCGGCCGTGATGCTGCCGCCCACAATGTTCAGGTCAGTGCGCGTGTTGATGTTGACGGCTTCAGCGTTGATGCGGCCGGCGATATGGTTTAAGTTTTCTGCGCTCAGGCGAACAACGTCGCGCCCGGCGATGGTGCCGCTGTTGTTCAGGTCGCCGCTCACATTGATACTGACTTGTTTGCCGGCAAGCAAGGCGCCTGTCCCGCTGATATCACCAGGTTGTACGCGCACGTACACCCGAGGCACCAGCACCTTTTGCTGGGTGCCGCCTGGCAGTGTGACGGTTTGCTCTACAAGCCACACAATGTCACTGGTGAGCTGGGCGATTTGCGCGGGGGTTAGCGCTATGCCAGGGCGCAGGGTGTGGGCTTTGGCGTAGGTTATGCCGTTGTTCATCAGCGCTTTATATTGCTCTTCGTCGCTGCGGTAATCGGCCAAAAACCTCTGGGCTGTTAGCTGGGCGATTTGTTCGCGCACCAAGCGTTGCTCGTAAAAGCCATCGCCTAGGCGCTTTTGGGTGACGGTAGGGTCAAGCTGTAGTTGGGCTAGCAAATAGTCGCTGCCTAGCCATTGGCGGTAGTTGGCAAAGCGCGGGTCGGTCTCAACCAAGTAGCTGGCACTGGCTGCGGGGTTGGTGACGAACAGGCTGCTGCTAGGCAACTGCGCGAAAGGCGTTATCGTGCGCACCGACAATCCATTGGTGGCGGTAACAGTGCTTGCGCCGCTAACTTGCGCGTTGGTGTTTACAGCTGCTGAAGCAGCCACCGTAGTGCCTGAGCCAGTTGGGCGGCTAAACTCCTGCTGCCTAGCATCGTTTAGCACGATGCCCTCTTGTATAGCGGGTGGGGCGTAGTTCGTTTGCGATAATCCTTGAACATCGTTTCTTCTGCGTTCTATCCGGTAATACTCGTTGACAATACCTGTGTCAGTAGTGATGCGCTCACCTAAGGTAGCAGGGTTGTCTATAGTCAAGCCGCTGGTGTTTAGCGCGCCGCCAGCGATAATGCGACTATTGTGATTCACTATATTGTCAGCATTAACCTTAATGTTACCGCCGGCCAAAATTTGTCCGGGGTCTGAGTTGGTTATCACTGTTTCTTGAACAGTGCGGTTAATGTCATAGCGGTAAAAATGATCAGTTTGTCCGTCTTGTGAATACATATAAGTGATCTGTCCATCACCAAATATAGTGACCTCAGCCGCCTGCCAAAGAATGCCCGATAAGTTATTAAGCCGATTTGGATCAGCTATCGGTCTAGCAGACACCCAACGGTTGTAACTGCTATTTGCGACGGGCACTAACTGGGTACTGAAATGGTTATTCAGGTTGTTGACCCGCGCAGCATTGATGGTAATGTCGCCGAGTGCCTCAATGGTGGCGCTGGCATTGGTGATCGTACCTGCTTTACCTGCCGCCAAGCGGTTGGCGTCTAGGGCGCCGCCGATGTAGATATCGCCCGCACTGAAGATGAGCGCATGCTCGGTGTTATCAATAGTCTGCGCACCAATGTCTAGTTTTTCGCGCGCAGCAATAGCAGCGGCTTGCGTTATGCCGTTCAAGGTTTCTTGCCCGTTCTTGAGGCTAGCTGCCGCAATGCTAATGGCATTGCCGTAAATACGGCCTGTGCCTATGTTGTTAACTGTAGTGGCGTTGAGCTGGGTGTCCACACCGTCGATCACACCTCGGTTAGTTAAGGTGTTAGCTGCCGTGAGGCTGGTGGTGCCAGCGTTAATCTGGGCTGTGGCAGTGTTGTCTATGTTTTGGGCGTTGACCAACAAAGCAACACCAGCTTGGATAACGCCGCTGTTGGTCAGCTGGCCTGTGGTGGTAAGGCTGGCGTTGCCGTTGGCAGTGATCTGGGCATTCACACCGTGCTGGTAGTCGTTTGTTAGATCGATGCTGAGGTCGCTTCTCGATAGCACCTTGCCATCACCAGTTAAGCTGGCTACCTGCAAACGGTTATTTTGACCCGCAATCAAAGTGCCGTCTGTGTTAACAACAGCCAGGCTGCGTGCAGCACTGCTATCTTGCACTGTCAAGTTGTTGCCAGCGCTAACCAGGCCTTGGCTGTTATAGATGCTGCCTGTGCTGTTTACGGTGACGTCGCGATCAGCGCGCACTGCGCCTTGGATGTTGTTCAGAACGGTTGTGCTGATGGCGATGTTTTGGGCTTCTAAGCCTTGTGCACTGCCAAGGGTGTTGCCGTTGTCAATGCTTGCTGCATTGAGGCTAAGCACGGCGCTAGATCGAATCAAACCGGTGCTGTTATCTAAGCTATCTGCGCCTGCATGTAATGTAATGTCACCTATGGCTTGCACCTGACCGCCTTGGTTGTTCAACCCGGCCAGAGTCAGCGCAAGGCTAGACTGTCCAATAATACGGCCCCCTGCGGTGTTGTTTGTTTGCCCAGCAACACCGCTGATGGCGCCGACAGCGCCTAGATAGCCTTGTGCGTTGTTGAGTGCACCGGTGGTCAGCACCATAGCTCCACCGCTGGCGATGCCACCTGTGCTGGCAGGCTGTAGAACAGCGTATCCGGCGGCTTGGGTGTTGTTGAGTGTTTGACCGTTGGTATTAATGCTCAACGCCCTGCCCGCTTGGATCAAACCTGCATCGTTATTGAGTGCGCCGCTTTGCACGCCCAAAGTTTGCGTGGCCACTATGGTGCCCAAGTGATTGTTAAATGATTGGGCTTGGGTATTAATGGTGATGTTTTGAGCGTTAATGCTGCCTGAAGCGGATTGGCCAGCTAGTAGGGTATTGCTCAAACCTGCATTGGTCAATGTTAGGCTGGTGGCAGCTTGGATGGTGCCACTATCGTTGTCAGTGACGCCCGCAGTGTCCACCGTCAGCCTGCCTTGCAAAGAAGTCAGTGTGGCACGGATGTTATTGAGTGATGCTGCGCTTAGCGTGATGTTTGCGCCAGCGGCCATGAGGGCTTGGCTGTTGTTAACGCTTTGGGTTGCCGCTACATTGAGGCTACTAGCTTGGTTGATCTTACCGTCTGCTGACATGCCTGCGGCAATGACGGCGTTTGGGTTGTTGACGATTTCAGCGCTAGCGCCTGTAGCTTGCACGCTAGTGTGGCCGAATGCGGCAATCAATTTACTGTTGGTGATATTGCCAGCAGCCTGCAAGCTGGTGTTGCCAGCGGCGTAGACCGTGCCGCTGTTTTGTACTGCGCCAGTCGTGTTGATGCGCACGTCTGCAGGGCTGGCGGGTGATGCTGGGCCGCTAGCGGCTTGAATACTGCCACTATTAGTCAGCATGCCGTCTACACTGACTTGCACTTGGCCTGCGCTGGCACCTATGGTGCCCGCGTTGCGTACGCCTACGCCCGACTCGGTGCCAATCAGCAAGATTTTGCCGGCGTACATGCCGCCCAATGCGGACACATCTAGTGCAAACAAGGGCTGGGTGCCTTGGCTTACGGCACTGCCAGTGACAGCTGCGGCGCTGCCTTGGGGGGCGCTGATTTGGTTAGCGCCTGTGGTGACGTTAAGCTCTTTGGCCCAAACGCCGCCGTTGACCTGCACAGCGCGCGCAAGGATGGCGGTGTAGTCGGCTGTGCTGGTGTCTAGCCCTTTGCTGCCAACGGTGATGTCGCCGCGTTGAACCAAGTAGCCTTCTAAACTGCCGCCATTGATTACCGTGCTGCCTGTAGTAATAGTGACGCGGCTGGCGTTGATAAAGCCTGCGCCGTCAATGGCAACACCTGCGGGGTTGGCCACGATGACCTCGGCGCGCTGGCCGCCCACTTCGATGTAGCCGTTAAGCTGGCTGGGGGCCGACGAGTTGACTTCGTTCAAAATCACACGGGCCGAACCGGTGGCTAGCCACGGGTTGCCCTGCACAAAGCCACCTAGTTGGGTTTGCACATTGGTGCGGCTGTTGTTCAATATAACGCCATTGCCGCGCACATCAAACTGGCTGTAGGTGTTGCGGCTAACGCCAGCGGCGCTGGGGGTTTGGATGTTAACCAGCGGCGTGTTGGCGCTGCCAGCGGTGAGCACGGTGGGGCGCTGGCCCGCAGGGGCGGCCCGGTCGGCAATGACCTGGGCTTGGGCACTGGTTGCGATTAACACAGCCACGCTCAACTGCTTGAGGCGCGGGCCGAACAGGCTACAAGCGCTGCTGTCGCCGCGCTCGCCACTGGCGGCTTTGCCTTGCGCACTGGCAATCTCCGCTACGACCATCATTTGGCCACGGTTTTTATTGAAAACAATGCGGTAACTGTTCTTGTTCATGTGAAGTCCCTGGGGTGAGCTAATGGGTTAAATAATTGTGTTGTCAGAGCATTTAAAAGCTCAGGTTCAAATTGAAGCCGTAGGTTTTGGAGGCTGTTCTAAAGCCTTCAGGTTTGCGCACTGGCGCGGCTATAAAAACCTCGTACTGCAAATTTTTAGCTGCGCCGCGCAGGCCTACTGCCGCGCCAGCTAGGTGCTTGCCCAACAAGTTGTCGCTGCTGGGGCCGGATACTTTGCCGTAATCTAAGCCTAGGTAAATTTCTTGGCGGGTCTCGCCTAAGGGCAGGCTAACTTCGTTGCGAACTGTCCAGCCGCGCTCGGCAGACAGGCTGCCTTCGCCGTCAAAGCCGCGTACGCTGAAGCGACCGCCAATGGCAAAGCGGTCTTGCGGTGTCAGCGGCGTGCGCTGGGCTTGCATACGCCATGCGCCAGAGTATTTGAGTTTTTGATCCGCTATCTTGAAAGGCGCGTTAATGTTGACATCGGCAGTCACCAGTGCAAAACGCGAGGTGCCCTCGCCAAAGGCTTCTTCGGGTGCGCGCAAGGAGCCAAATGCCCCTGTGCCGCGCTTGTAAGTTAGGTTGGCGTCCACTGTGGCTGCGCCTACAAACTCGCGGTATCCGAGCGTGGCCTCCCAGCCGCCCACTTTTCGCTGCTGCACCAACACTTCGGTGTCATCAATGAAGTTATTGGAGTTGCGCTTGAAGGCGCGCAGCGACAGCGTGGTTTTGCGCTGTGCATCGCGGTAAACCAAGCGGGATAGCTTGATATCGGCATTGCCGCTGGTGCCTCGGTAAATGTAGTCTTGGGTCGCACCAAATACAGTTTGGTAGTAACCGCTGGTGCCAAAAGTGGTGGACAGTGCCCAGTAGCCCAACGGAATAGAGTAATGCAGTGTCCGGCCTTTGGTGCCGCGCGGGCCTGTGTCTGCGCCACCTAAATCGCGGTTTAAGGTGATGTAGAACAGGTCGTTTAAGGTCCACCAGTTGTCGTAGCTTAAAGTTAAATTGCCTTGGTATTTGCCGGTGCCTTTGCTGCCGCTGTCGTCTGCCGACAAGCTGATGCGCAGCGGCATGGCTTGCTGCCAGGTAATGACCAAATCACTGTAGCCAGGTTTGGCGTCGGGGCCGTCAGCGGGTTCGATTTTGATGTCGGCTTCGGCGGTAGGCACGCGCTTGAAGTTTTCTAGGCCTTGTTCAATATCGCGCAGGTTGAGTATGTCGCCAGGCTTTGCGGGAATGGCGTTGAGCGCTGTAGCGCGCTGGCTGGTACCTTGGGCGAACCGAATGGCGCGTATACGACCCGGCAGCATGCTCAGCGCAAGTGTTCCAGGTTTCAAGTCTTGTGGTTCGGCTAGCACGCGGCTGGTCACAAAACCCTGGGCTACCAGGGCGTCTTGGGCACGTTTGAGCAAGATGTTGATACCTTGTGCGCCCAAACATTTGCCCAGGGGTGAGTCATCATTAGCGGGGCCGCCTAAGCTATCTAGCAGCCAAGCAAAGCGTGTGGCTTCGTCACCGCGCAAAATAACTTGCTGAATATCAAAACATGGTGCTTCTGTCGGCAAACGGCTTAACTGTGGCTCAGCGGTGCTCCCGGGCACTTGATCAATCCGAGGCTCTAGGCGCTGGCGTGCTGCGTCACCCTGCTCTTGCTGGCGACGCAGTTGTGGGGTGGGGTCGGGTGGTGTTTGGGCATGCGCAGCATCGTGTACCGATGCCAGCGCTGAGAAAACGCCAAAATACATTGCCAGCGACTTAGCCGCGCGCAGTTCAATAGCTAACAACACCAGTAATTCTCCCTGCTTACAAAAATTAACGTTATTGTAAGATTGCGCTAATGAAAAGCAAGGGGTTACCCTAATCGTTACACGCTCATAGGATCAAATAACAGGAAATGTGATCATTAAACACAATTGCGTTGGTAACTTGAGACATTAGCTGCTGGACTATGTTTAAGCGCAGCATTAAGTGCGTGAGTGAGCAAGCGCTCTGTTGGTGAACTACTTAAGAACCTCATACACAGCCTGCGCAGTGCGCTGCACCGCTCCCCGAGAGAGCGCTAGCCATTGCTCACCTGCCAGTTGCATGGCTTGCTTTTGTGCATCGGTGCAAGCCAGTTGCACCGATGTCTGCACGCCTCGCGCCATGCCCTGCACCCTGAGCGCTGCGCCGTGGTCTAGTGCGGTGGTGGCGGCGTCGGCAAAGTTAAATGTGTGGGGCCCCATGACCACGGGGCAGCCTGCTGCAATAGCTTCAATCAGGTTTTGCCCACCCAAAGGCGCAAAGCTACCGCCTAAGAGCGCGCAATCGGCTAGAGCGTAGTACAGCGCCATCTCGCCCAGCGAGTCGCCTAGCCACACGTCAGCAGGCTCTGGCGTGACTGCGCCGGTGCTGCCCGGCGCGCTCTGCCACTGCGACCTGCGCGATACGCTCAGGCCTGCGGCTGCCAGCAATGCGGCTACCTCGTCAAAGCGCTGCGGGTGGCGCGGGACGATGAGCCATTGAACACGCGCTGCTTGCCCACCGCGCTCAGTGTCCGATGCAGTTGCCTCCTTGTTCATTAAATTTACTACATTATTAATAGCAAACTTACTAATATCCACGTCGGAAAACTGCTTAATTTCTTGGATAAACATCGCTTCTTCGCCTTCGCGGCTGCTCGCTAGCATGACCACGGGCCGTGCGAGGGCTGCGCGCCACGCGCGGCCTTGGGCGATCTGGTCAGCGGGCAGTGTGGCGTCGAATTTGATATTGCCTTGCACGGTGATGTGGCGCGCGCCCGCCGTGGCCAGTCTCTCTGCGTCAAGCTGCGTTTGCGCGCACACCTGCGCAAAGCTGCTATACGCTGGCCGCGCCAGCCAGGCCATGCGCTGCGCTTTACGCAATGACACGGCGCTCAGCCGTGCATTGGCCAGCACCAGCGGCACGCCCGCGCGCTGGGCGCTAGCGCACAGGCTGGGCCACACTTCGGTTTCCATCACGATACCCATGCGCGGCTTAAAGTGGCTTAAAAATCGCTTTGTCGCACCCAGGGTGTCCCACGGCAGCCACGCCTGCACATCGCCCGGGCGCAGCAGCTTTGCGCCCTCCTCGCGTCCTGTGGCGGTGCTGTGGGTCAGCAGCAGCTGCATGTTGGGCGTCTGCTGGCGCAGCTGGATGAGCAAAATGGCAGCAGCCCGCGTTTCACCTAACGACACGGCGTGAATCCACACAAAGCCTTGTGCGCTGGCAGACTGCCCCGCGCCAGCAGTGCGGTACACGCCAAAGCGCTCTTGGGTGAACTGGCCATACAGCGGTTCAGCCGCAGCGCGGCGGCGCAGTTTGGCACGCAAGAGCGGCTGCGCTAGCCAAAGTGCAGCGCTGTAGGCACAGAGCAATAGGTTCGCCACCGCTTTATCCCCGCGCCAATACTGAAGGTGATGGCGACACTGGCTGCGCCGCTGCAGCACTGCGCACCTGCAGCCACGCCTGCCACACTTGCTCAAGGCTAGGCTGCGACTGCGCAAACACACTCAGCTGGCGCGCTGGCGCGGCCTGCGCCGCTCCCTGCGCGAGTGGCCCGGTGCGCCAAGCAGTGTCAAAGTTATACAGCTGCACATGCGGCAAATCCAGCGCCACCGCGACATGGCTGAGGCCACTGTCTACGCCAATGACTCCCGCAGCATTAGCCAGGCGATCGGTCAGCGCGTTCAGCGGCAAGCGTGGCCACACCCGCGCTGCAGTGCCCAGCGCTTGGGCCAAACGCTGGCTGCGCTCTTCTTCCTCGGCGTTTCCATGCACCAGTGCAATCTGGTAGCCCTGTGCAGTCAAGCGCTGGCCCAGTTGCACCCAGTGCGGCTCTGGCCAGCACTTGTCTGCACGTGAGGTACCGTGAATAAATACTATAGTTTTAGTAGCATACTTATTAATATTCACGTCGGGAAAAAGGCCAAAAACACACCTAAATTCAATATTTGAATATGACAGCGCAGCCGCGCACAGCAGCCGCGCGCGCTGCACCGCATGCACCTGTACGGGCAGCGGCACGGCCACGTCGGCCAGCCAGCGGGTAAGTGGTTCGTAGCCCGAGCCTGCCGTTTGGTTGGCCATGGCGTAGCGTTTGCCTGTGACAGTTAGCTGCGCGCAGCGCGCCACGATGGCTGATTTGGTCAAGCCTTGGCAGTCAATCACCACGTCGTATTGCACTGCGCCTAAGTCTGCCTTAAACGCGCGCCAGGCAGCGCGGGTAGCCGCCGTCCACCAGCTTTTGCGCCACTGGCGCAGCGCACACGGAATCACCCTGCCCAGCCCCCCGCAGCGCTGCACCAGCGGCGCAAAGCCAGGCTCGACCACCCAGTCAATCTGCGCCTGCGGCAGCGCCCGGCGAATGTCCTGCACCGCAGGCATGGTGTGCACCACGTCGCCTAGCGAGGAGAGTTTGACGATCAGAATGTTCAAGATAATGGCAAGTTAATGGGCACTACAGTATCAATGCGCCGCAGCCTGAATCTGCGCATCGGGCTTGACCGACTTGAGCAGGGTCATCATCTCAAGCTCAATGCGGCGCAAGGCCGCCTCGGTGTGACCCTCAAAACGCAGCACCAATACAGGCGTAGTGTTCGAACCGCGAATCAGGCCAAAGCCGTCCGGCCAGTCCACCCGCAGCCCGTCAATGCTAGAGACCACAGCCCGCGCTGCAAACTTGGCCGTGGCCAGCAGCTGATTGACCACACGGTGCGGCTCGCCCTCAGCGCAGGGCACATTCAGCTCAGGCGTGCTAAAGCTGGTGGGCAGCGCGTTAAGTACGGCAGACGGATCGGCGTAGGCACTCAAAATTTCAGCCAAGCGCGCGCCCGCGTAAGTTCCATCGTCAAATCCAAACCAACGCTCTTTAAAAAACAAATGCCCACTCATCTCGCCACTGAACGGCGAGTTCACCTCTTTCATTTTGGCTTTGATCAGCGAGTGGCCTGTCTTGTACATCAACGGTTTACCGCCTGCTGCCTCAATAAACGGCGCTAGGCGCTGGGTGCATTTCACATCAAACAAAATAGTGCCCCCCGGCACGCGCTTAAGCACATCTTGCGCAAACAGCATGATCTGGCGGTCGGCAAAAATCACTTGCCCGTCTTTGGTCACCACGCCCAGCCGGTCGCCGTCGCCGTCAAAGGCAAAGCCAATTTCGGCGTCGGTGGTTTGCAGTGTGCGAATCACGTCAGCCAAGTTCTCAGGCTTGCTCGGGTCAGGATGGTGGTTAGGAAAGTTGCCATCCACCTCGCTGAACAGCTCAATTACTTCGCAGCCTAGCGCCCTAAAAATTGCGGGCGCTGTAGCGCCCGCAATGCCGTTGCCTGAGTCCACCACGATCTTCATCGGGCGCTTGAGCTTCACATCGCTCACAATACGGTCACGGTAAGGCGCATCTACGCTGATATTGTGCACTGTGCCGCCCGGCTGCAGCGCCCAGGTCTCGGCCTCAATCATCACACGCAGCGCCTGAATCTCATCGCCATACATCGCCCTACCCGCCAGCACCATCTTAAAACCGTTGTAATCCTTCGGATTGTGGCTGCCCGTGACCTGAATGCCGCTTTCGCACAGCGTGTTGGCCGCAAAGTACAGCATGGGGGTAGTGACCATGCCCACGTCGATCACCTCAATGCCCGCAGCCACCAGGCCGCGGATCAGCGCCGCGCTCAGACCAGGCCCGCTCAAGCGCCCGTCCCGGCCGACTGCCACAGACTTTTGCCCCTCGCCTAAAGCCACCGTGCCAAAGGCTTTACCTAAAGCCTCGGCCATCGGTTCGTTGAGCGCTGCGGGCACGATGCCGCGAATATCGTAGGCTTTAAAAGAAGAGGATTGAATTTGCATAGCTTTAAAATCTACCGTGGCTAAATAGCCTTGATTGTAGTTTCGCTTCTGATAAGCTCATTGCACTGTGAAATTTGCACCATGAAATTCGTTTTGGCCAGCGTGGGAAGCGCAGGCGACGTACACCCTTATCTTGCCATTGGCCATGCCTTGCGTGCCCGTGGGCACGAGGTGGCTTTTTTTTGCAATACTGAGCACCAAGGTGCAATTGAGGCTGCTGGGCTTGAGTTTTTGCCCGCTGGCAACGGTGTGCGGTACAGCGAAGCCATTTCCAACCCAGACTTATGGCACCCCGTGAAAGGCATGGGGGTGCTTTGGCGCAATCTGCTTGCACCCAGCATGGAGCCTTTGTACAAGGTACTGGCCAGCCTGCACGGCGCAAAAAGCACACTACGCGTGCTGGCAGGCCCTCAAATGCTGGGGGCACGCCTGGCCCAGCTGCAACTGGGGCTGCACTTGACCAGCCTGTACACCTCGCCCGCTGCGCTGCGCTCTGCCCAAGCCCCCATCAGCATCGCCCACACCCATTGGCCTGCGGGCACGCCCAAATGGCTGCTGCGCTGCGTGTGGCGCTTGGTAGACCGATACAAACTAGAGCCTATGGCCAGGCCCGGCCTGCAGCGGCTGTGTGCCCGGCTGGGCATCGCCGAGCCGACGCGTGAGCAAAGCCTGTTTGGCCAATGGATGCATTCGCCCGAGCGGGCCATCACGCTCTACCCCGAATGGTTTGCACCTCGCAAGCCCGACCTGCCAAAGCAGCTCATCTACGGCAGCTTTGCGCAGTACAACTTAGACTATCAAACAGATTTACCCGCAGATATGCAAGATTTTCTGAATGCAAGGAGTACAGGGAGTACAGGGAGTATGGGGAATGTGGGCAATGCCCCCGTTGCCATCATGTTTGGCACCGCCATGGCGCATGCGGGAAAGCAGTTTTCGATCTGGCAAGAGGCATTGGCGCAGCTAGGTATGCGGGGTATATTTTTAAGCCAACATACAGCCCAGTTGCCGGCGCAGCGCGCTGCGCATATTTTGTATGCCCGCTATGCACCATTCTCAGCGCTCTTGCCGCGCTGCGCCGCTTTGGTGCACCACGGCGGTATTGGCTCCTGCGCGCAGGCGCTGGCAGCGGGCATACCGCAGATCATTCAGCCCTGCGCCCATGACCAGTTTGAAAATGCACGCTGCGTGCAAGCACTAGGCGCGGGGCAACGTTTAAAGCGCGATGCATCTATTGCCAACGCCAAAGCTGCGTTGATGCAAGTGCTGCAGCCGGTTAATGTGCAAGCAGCCAAACAATTGGCTCAGCGCTTTGACGCCAACAGCCTGACCCAGCTGTGCACAGAGCTGGAGCGTGCGCCATGAAACCCGTGCGCCAGCGTCTGATCTTTTTCATCAGCGGTTTTGACCCCAAGGGCGCGTCTAGCTTTTACCAACAGCACAAACTCAACTTTGCCAAACACAACGCACGCCATGGCCTAGCCTTTGCGATTGGCCCGCGCAGCAAAAGCCACGCCCATGCGCAGGCATGGACGCTGAGCAGCGCGGATGATGTCACCACAGATTTCGAGTACTTAGCTTGGGATGACTTGGTGCGCGCGCAGTGGGCGCGCAGCACAGGTGCCATCGTGCGGCAAGCCTGTGGATGTTTAAAAGATTTTGTGCTGACAGGCACCATCAAACGCATGCACGCCATGTCGCGCAATACCGCACGGGCGGCGCTGTTCCCCTACTTATTGGTGCTGCTAGCCGCTATAGCAGCCATGTTGACCACAGCTGCAGTCGCTTGGGCAGCTTGGGGTTTGCTGCTGTCCAGTGCCTTAGTCACTGCGCTGGCGGGCGCTGCGCTATTGGGCAGCAGCTGGGCTGCTTTGAGATGGCTCAAAAGTATTCCTAGCACTTGGTTTTTGCGCGTTGTAGCATTTGCACGCACCTACGCAGGCGCAGACAAATCTAGCGACCCATTGCAGCAGCGTATCGCAGCGTGGAGCCAGCATCTGGCAACGCAGGTCAGGGCTAGTGCGGCAGACGAGGTGCTGCTGATCGGCTACAGTGCAGGCTCGATTTTAGGCATGGCGCTGATGGCGCGTTTGTGGCGCGACGCGCCTGACTGCGCAGCGCGCATCAGCCTGCTCACACTGGGCAACTGCATTCCTGCCACAGCGGCCCTGCCCCGCGCAGCACATGTGCGCCAAGATTTATCTCTTTTAGGCCAACACCAAGCGCGCTGGATAGATATCAGCTCACCGATTGACTGGGGTTCATTCGCGCTCAGCGACACCATCACCTCGCTGGCGGGCGGACAGCCAAGCCACATGCGCAAGTGCCTATCACCACAATGGCATCTGCTATTCTCCAAGAGCCATTACCAGCAACTTAAAAAAGACAAATACCGCGTACACAAGCAATATCTGCAAACTACCGATATCCTAGGTGCATACGACTACTTCGGCATCCTCTGTGGCCCGCTTGATTTAAGCCAACGATTTTTCTCAGCTTCACAATGACCGATTTTTGCCCTGCCTACCCACCACCGCGTAAAACCAAAGCGCCGATGTGGCGTGCGTTTTTTAGTGCGCGCTATTCATGGCTCGACATGCTGTATGAGCGCAGCTATGCGATGCACATGGGGCAAATATCGCTGCTTCACTCCACACTCTTTATGGTCAACCAGCCTAGCTGTGTGCACCAAGTGTTAGAGCAAAACGTAGACAACTACCCTAAACACGCCTTACTGCATGAGGCGCTCAAGCCGCTTTTGGGCGACAGCATTTTTACCACCAATGGCGCGCAGTGGCAGCGCCAGCGCCAAATGATGAACCCGTCGTTTGCTCAGGCCCGTGTGCAGGTGGCTTTTACCCACATGCAGCAAGCCACCGACGCCATGCTAGAGCGCATCAAACACTGGGATATGCAGCAGGCCCATGATGCGCAAGAAGAGATGACTTTGGTGACAGCGGATATTATTTTTCGCACTATTTTTTCGCAAGGCATTGACAGTGCCCAAGCCAAGCAGATTTTTGAGGCTTTTACTGAGTACCAAGCACTGTCATCCAAAATCACCTTGCCCGCAGCCTATGGTTTCAAATGGCTCAGCCCATTTTGGCTGCACAAGCGCAGCCGCGCTGCGGCCCACACCATTCGGGCTGAACTGGCAGCCATGATTGCACCGCGCTTTGCACAGCGCGATGCCGTAAGCGACCAAGCGCCCAGCGATATTTTGGGCTCACTTTTGCAAGCGCGTGATGCCCATACCGGCGAGCGCTTTGACCAAGATGAGCTGCTCAACCAAGTGGCGATGCTGTTTTTAGCAGGCCACGAAACATCTGCCAGCGCGCTGTCTTGGGCACTGCACTTGCTAGCCCACAGCCCAGATATACAGGCACGTATGCACGACGAGGTGGTTCAAGTCGCTAGCGACAGCCCCGTGCAAGCCGCGCAGCTCAAGTCGCTGGAGCTTACTTGGAACGTGTTTCGCGAAACATTGCGCCTGTATCCCCCTGTGGGGTTCATTGCCCGCAGCGTCACACAGGCCGACACCATGCGAGATAAGCAACTCAAGGCAGGCGACTCGGTGGTAATCTCGCCTTGGTTGATTCAGCGCCACCGCACGCTGTGGGACGCGCCCGATGCTTTCAGGCCCGACCGCTTTAACGAAGCCGCAGGCCGCGCCTCGGCCAAAGATGCTTATTTGCCTTTTAGCGCAGGCCCGCGTGTGTGCATTGGGGCCAGCTTTGCCATGCAAGAGGCCGCTTTGATACTGAGCACATTGACGCGCAAGTTCCACATCAGCCCCTTGGCAGATCACACACCCCAGCCTGTGGGGCGGCTTACCATCCGCTCAGCCAACGGTATTTGGATCGCGCTCACCCCTCGCGCTACTCAGGACGCAGCCACGCTATGAAAGAACGATTTTTTGGTTTTTTATTGATGACCTTCATGGTGCCACTGGCTGTGCTGGGCTACTTGATCTTGGTCTGGCTAGGGTTTTTTGGCAAAAATCAACGTGCGCGTGCGGGTGTGCGGGCGCTCGACCATTTTGTCAATGCCACTGTGTTTAACGGCTATGCATGGGAGTCGGTATCTTCACACGCTTGGCGCGAGCGCCATCGCTGGTGGGCGCGCTGGGTTATCCGCATTACCGATAAATTTCAACGCAACCATTGCCAGCGGGCTAACAAGCGCGAGCAGCCTATGGTGGACTTGGCCTTGCACAAAGGCCTAGAAAAGCCCACGATTTTTTAACTCCAGCATGGCCCACCCCATCACACGGCGTTGCGTTTTTTATGTAGCTGGGTTTGACCCGTCTGGCCCCGCCCAGCACCACCGCCTGTACACCCAAGAAGCAGCCCAACAAGCCGCTGTCAGTGGCTACACCATTAGCGTAAGCACACGAAAAAACACCGCTGAGCACCTAGCGCAGTGGAGCATAGAGCACCGCAGCGCTAGCCCACTGGGCAGCGCGCCCATCCACACAGACTACGTGTTTGCCCGCTGGGACGACATTGTGCGGGCGCACTGGGGCAAGCTGGACAGCTGGGCGCATGTGCTGCAGTTTGCAATCAGCTTTTTTGCCACGCAGTGGCACTACCTGCGCACGGGTGCGCTGTGGGCGATGCTGCGTTTGGCCTGGCCGCCCGTGGTTGCGCTGGTAGCGCCACTGGCACTGCTGCTGGGCAGCGCGTGCGTGTGGCTCATGGCGGTCAGCGCGGCTTGGGGATCGATAACTTGGACGCTTGGGGTTGGCACCTTGGCAGGGCTGGGCTTGTGGCTTCTCATACAACGCTTAGAAGCTAAGTTTCATATGCTGTGGCTCATGCGCAGCTATATGTTTACGCGGCTGTGCGCCATGGGCCGTGTGCCTGCGGTGGACGAGCGAGTGCACGTGTTTGCAACAGCTATTGCGCAGGCGCGCGCCAGCGGGCGCTATGACGAAGTGCTGGTGGTGGGCCACAGCTCGGGCTGTATTTTGGCTGCCAGCGCTGCAGCCCGTAGCCTGCCATTGATGGCCAAGTCGAGTGCCTTACTCACCGCGCCGCTCGGACTGGTCACTTTAGGCCACTGCATTCCATTGCTCAGCAGCCTGCCTGCAGCGCAGGGCTGCCGAGATGATTTGCGCTCTATCGCTGAGTCTGGCGCGGTGCGCTGGGTCGACTTTACAGCGCCCAGCGATGGCTCTTGCTTTGCCTTTGTAGACCCTATTGCCGCAGCATGGCCTGGAAAGAGCGAGAGCGAGAACCAAAACCAAAACCAGAGCCAGAGTACGCCCACCCTGCTCTCGCCCCGGTTTCAAACCTTGATGTCCCCTGAGCAGTACCGCGCGCTGTGCAAAAACCGTTTTGATCTGCACTTTCAGTACATTCATGCGGGCAGCATTGCGGGTGAGTATGATTTTTATGCGCTCACAACAGGGCCGCAGTCGCTGTGCGAGCGGTTTGCAGATGCACACAGTGTGACTGACTTTACAAAATTCAGACTTTTTGGTTAACTCAAAACCGCCTCTGCAGCCGCGCCCACAGCGCCAGCAGCGGCCTGCGCCACAACTGCAGCTTTGTTGGCACCTTTGTTGCGCCTGCAGCGCCAGACTGCCTTTGCTGCTGCAGCACACGCAGCGCCTGCTCTGGAGTAATCAACACATCCCAGCGCGGGTCTAAATACACGGGGTAGTCGATCAGGGCTGCAGCCGTGAGTTCGTCTAAATTGAGCCTACGGGTACGCCTAGCCTGCACCGCATCAGGCAAGTCCACATCCACCGTCAGCCCCCAGCCTGCATAAAACGGCGCGCCATACACCACTACACTCACTTTGCGCAGCAAAGCCTCAAAGCCTGTCAGCGAGGTTATGACATGCACCTCGTCCACCTCGCCTAGCAGCTGCGCCATGTCGGCATGCGCTAGTACTTCGTCAGCCAAATTATTCGCTTCTTGATCAGTCTCATGGCCAAATGCGGCACCCATGCTGCCGCCTGAGCGCAACCCTGCGACGACATCAGGGTGCGGTTTGTAGACGATATAAGCATTTGGGCAGCGCGCCCTGACTGCGCGCAAAAGCTCTGCATTGGTACGCACCGCATGCGCGCCTAAGCGGATGGACGCATCGCTCTCTACCTGCCCAGCCACCAGCACCACGCGCTGTGCTGCAGGCATGCTGACAGGTCTGCGCCACGGCGGGCTGCCCAGGTTGTATTTGGTAATGCCCAAATGGATCAAGCTGTGGCGCAGCCGGGCCGCGCGGCTCAGTTGCTCTGCGCTGTAGCTTGCGTTTTGCAGCACCTCTTCTAAGTTGCTGGGCTGGCTGGCATCAAAATACATGCCCCGGGTGTCCAACACCCACGACAGCGGCGCAGCCAAGTCAGCGCCCAAGCCTACTGAACGGATAAACCCATCTTCCACCCGAACCGCTCCTGCCGGCTCGGTCACGCCCTGCGCAGGAGCGCCCCATACCCACGGGGCAGCATCAGCAGGCAAGCCCATGGCCCGCAAATACCGCTGCAAAATGGTTTTTTTGCGCCCTGAAAACCCATGTGCCCCCACAACAGAGCCGCGCTGCAAGGCCGCATGGGCCTGCAATCTCGCAGCGGCGCTACATGGCATAGCTGCATCTAGGCTGCCTAACAGGCTACCCACTTGCGCAAAATGCTGCGGCCATGTGGGCAACAGCAGCGTCTGCATGCGGCTGCACTGCGCTGCGCGCTCTGGGCTGGCCTGTGGCATATAGGCGCGCACGGCTTGCAGCCAAGCTGCGACGTCGTTAGCAGGCAGGTACAGCGGCACATCGAGAGCAAACTCTCTGTACACAGCCAAATCGCTGGCAATTACCGGCGTGCCCAAGGCCAGCGCCTCGGCCATCGGCATGCCAAAGCCTTCTGCAAAGCTAGGAAACAAAAGCGCCCTAGCACCCCGAAGCCATTGCACCATTTGGGCATCATCACAGTCCGTTACCCAGTGCACCAGGCCTGCAGTGCCGCTTGGATCGCGCAGCTGCGCCTGCACCGCATCTGTGTCCCAGCCGGGCTGCCCAATCACCACCAGGTGCGGTGCGTTAGCCTGGCCCTCAGCCTGCGCTGTAAAGCTACGCCAAGTCTCCAGCAGCAGGGCATGGTTTTTACGCGGCTCAATGGTGCCCACCACCACATAGTAGTCTTTAGAAGTTGATTTTTGGAAGAAAATATGGTGTTTTTCCGACGTGGATATTGGATAGTTTGCTATTAATTTAGTAGTGTTTATAGATGAATTGAATACTGCTCCCGCTGCCAGCATGGCCACGCAGCTGGGCGGCATCAAGCGGTCTGTGCGCTGGGCGTAGCGCGCTAGCGCATCCAAGGTGGCTTGCGAGTTGGCTATCACTGCAGCGCCCTGCAGCATGTGATTGACCCGCAAGGTATGGCGCTGTGCCTCTCCAGCGCGGCAGTGCTGTGGATGGCTCAGTGGTATCAAGTCATGCACAAAGAAAACGGGGCGAAGCCGGTGCCAGCGCACATTGCGCCACAGCGCGTCGGCCTCAGCGTCGTTGTGCCCCGTGTGCAACAAAAATGCGCCCTGCCCGTCCCCACGCCACAAGCTAGACAGCACGCCTCGCGCTATCAAACGGCGCATGGCTGATTGAGCCGATATATCCCAGCTGGCAAGCGCTGCAAACACCTCTTGCGACACCGGTTTGCTAAGCAAACCGCTGCGCCCCCGCCAGCGCAGCATAGCGCGGGCGCGGTGGCCAAAATGGGCTGCATAAGCCAAGCTCACACGGTCCACGCCGGTGGGCAGACGCCCCGCCAAATACTGCCCTAGCAGCCGCGTAATATCAATAACAACGCCTGTGCTCACCGCTGCGTTCATGCAGGCGGCAGCTTGGCCGATACCGCCTGCACCGCATGCCCGCCAACGGCCGATGGCCGCCAAGGCAGGCCTTTGGCATGCTCGCCAGGCAAAGCCACATAAAAGCTGCCATTGATCTGCGTATGGGCAGTGATGTAGTTGCGAAATTGGGTGTGCAGCTTGTCGTCAGGAGTGTATTTGGCGGGGTTTGCCCAAAATTCTGGCAAGCTGCCTTGGCAGGTTAATCCGTCCATGTGGTACACCGATGTGCCCAATGTGATCACAGGCGTGCCGTGGTCTAGCGCCGACAGCCCTACCGTGCTGTTAATGGTCACCACGCCCAGCGCATTGTCCAGCAGCGCGGGCAAATATTGGTCATGGATGTAGCGCACACGACCGTCAATGCCATGCTGGCGCGCGAGCTGGGCAATCAGCTGGCTGTAGTTGTTGTACCCACGGTCCATCGGGTGGTGCTTAATGACCAGCACCACGTCTTGGCCACTGGCAGCTACATGGTGCGCAAACGAGCGTACCGTGTCAGTAATAAACTCGGGCACCGACACATAGGACGAATGCACCGCCACCTGCGCGTCAAGCGCCACCTGCAAAATAACCAAAAAATACGGTCGCGGGCCGCTGGGCTGCAAATCTGCCAGCACCCGCATCTGTTGAATGCGGTACAACTGCTTACGCACAAACGAGCGCACCCAGCGCAGCCCGTCGAGCAGCGTCAGGCTGCGGTGGTGTTGGTAACGTCTAAACACAGGCCACAGCAGGGCGCAGGCCGTGAAATAAGCCATGGCATAGCGCGCCGCCAGGCCAAAGCTCTTAGGCAAGTTGCGCTCTGGGGGCAAACTGACGGTTTGCCACTGGTCATAGGCCGCTCTGCCCTTAGGCAACTGCGAGTAGCCGTTCACGCCGTGCTGCTCAAGCGTAATAAAGTTAGGCCGCACGTAGCCCTCTTCAAACACCCAAAACTCAGCCCCTCGCGCCTGAGCCACTGCCCGAGCGGCTGCGTGCACAGGCCGGCAGTCGCCAAACACCATGATGCAATCAAAGCCCTTGTCCGCCATCAGCTGCGCCAAAAACGCAGGCCATTCGCTCAAGCTGCCTTGGTAAGCCACCGAGTTTTGAGGGTAATACAGCCAGTCGCCACCATTAAAGTTCACCTTGCCAACTGTCGCAGCCCCAGCATTACCCAACTCGCGGGTCACACGGCGAAAAAAAGGCCCGTGCGGGCCCTGCAGCAACAAAACCTTTTTGCCGGCAAAGTGAAACCAACCGTTGAGTAATGGTGAGTGCATGCTTATCTGTGAGAATGATTTCTTCTAGCGCCTATTATCGCTAGAGTTTGCATGCAAAATGCTAAGCTACAGTAAAGCATCTGGCCAATTGTCACGGGCTGGAACTATGTCACGAAATCTATCATGTACACCCCTTTTTCCGCTCACTTCATGCTGCGTCTTCGCCCGATCAGGCTATTAGTTGCTATAGCTGTCGGCGCATCGCTTGCCGCCTGCGGCTCGCTGCCCCAGTCTGGCCCCAGCGCCAGCGCTATTACAGAGCAATACAACACCGCCCCCAATGGCATGCAACTGATCGACATGACACCGCAAATCGCTCGCCAGCTGGCTGGGCAAAAACAAAGCCAGGGCTTTAGCAGCGCGTTTGGAAGTGGTACCAGCGCTGCTTTGGGGGCTAAGTCTGGCGCAACCACAGCCGACGTGCTGGTAGGCATAGGCGATATTGTTGAAGTCAACATCTGGGAAGCCCCGCCCGCCACTTTGTTTGGCGCTGCCGACCTGTCAGCCCGCGGCGGCGCAAGCGCAGGCGGCTCGCGCAACACCACCCTGCCCGAGCAAACCGTAGGCTCAGAAGGCAAAATCAGCGTGCCATTTATCGGCCAAGTGGCTGTGAGTGGCCGCAGCAGCAGCCAGATTGAGGCCGAGATTGTGCAGCGCCTTAAAGGCAAAGCCAACCAACCCCAAGTGTTAGTGCGCCTGCTGCGTAACAACTCGTCACTGGCCACCATCGTAGGCGAGGTAGTTACCAACACCCGC
The DNA here is from genome assembly GCA_031431335.1 of Polaromonas sp. Lineage (GTDB taxonomy): Bacteria > Pseudomonadota > Gammaproteobacteria > Burkholderiales > Burkholderiaceae_C > JAAFIP01. The sequence goes on from JANPDG010000083.1 coordinate 21,472, forward strand.
ATGCCGCTCAC
>JANPDG010000084.1:0-6093 GCA_031431335.1 Polaromonas sp.
GGGGTGTTCGTGTGAAAAACCGCCAATCTCTACCAGCTCGTTAGGCCCTTGGCCGCACAAGCAGGCCACAGGCATGCCGTGGATGTTGCCGCTGGGGGTGAGGGTGGCGGTATTGAAGTCGGCATGGGCGTCAAACCACAGGACGCGCAGTTTTTTGCCCACTGCTTTGCAGTGTTTGGACACCGCACTGATGGAGCCTATTCCTAAGCAGTGGTCACCGCCCAGCATGACGGGCAAATGGCCTGCTTGCAGCTCGGCAAACATCGCGTCATGCAGCAGGCGGTTCCACTGGGCTACTTGTGGCAAATGCCTAAAACCGTTGATTGCGCTTTGCCACGGGTTTGCGGGGCCTTGCAGGTTGCCGCAGTCTTTGACGTTGAGGCCAAACTGCGCAATGGCTTCACGGATGCCCGCGACCCGCAATGCCTCAGGCCCCATGCTGGCGCCGCGCGTGCCTGCGCCGATGTCGGTGGGTACGCCAATCAGGCTGACGGTGTGAAAGGAGGTGGTATGGGTCATGCTGCCACTATAGCGGCAGATGGTGCGCGTGCGATGGCAAGCGCTGGTTTGGCAGGCTTGATCAGTTGGTACAGGTTTTTAGGGTTGCTCAACTGCGGGATTAAATCCATCGCTTGGCCCAGCGACTGCGCTACGGCTGCGCCTTGGATAAACCGCAGTGCCGAGAAGTCTTCCATGGCAAAGCCCACAGAGTCGAACATCGTAATTTGCGCATCATCGGTGCGGCCCGTCAGTGTGCCAGCCAGCACATGCCACAGCTCGGTGACCGCAAAATCGGCAGGCATGTGCTGCAGGTCGCCTTCAATGCGGGTTTGCGGCTCGTACTCTACAAACACGCTGGCCATGCGCAGCACGTCAGGGTGGATTTCGGTTTTACCGGGGCAGTCGCCGCCCACAGCGTTGATGTGCATACCTGGCTCGATCATGTCGGCCGTGAGAATAGCGGCATTGGTTTTATCAGCCGTGATGGTGGTGACAATGTCCACCCCGCGCACCGCCTCGCGCGTGCTGGCGTAGGCTATGACGCGCAAACCTGCCGCATCCGGGTTGGCCTGCAGGTTGCGCATAAGCTTGTCGGTGGCCAGGGTATCGGTGTCATACAGATGCAGCTCGTCAATGCCCAGCAGATGGTGAAAGGCGAGGGCCTGAAACTCAGACTGCGCGCCATTGCCAATGAGTGCCATCACGCGGCTGCCTTCGCGCGCCAGCGCACGGGCGGCTACAGCGGAGGTGGCCGCAGTGCGGATGGCGGTGGTCAGGGTCAGCTCGCTGATCAGCAGCGGCATGCCCGTGGCTACATCGGCCAGTACGCCAAACGCCATCACCGTAGGCAGGCCGTGTGCGGTGTTGTTGGGGTGGCCGTTGACGTATTTGAAGCTAAATGTCTTGTGGTCAGCAATCGGCATCAGCTCGATCACGCCATCTGCCGAATGGCTGGCCACGCGGGCGGTTTTGTCAAACTGCTTCCAACGCAAAAAGTCTTGGTGAATGGCCGCTGCCATGCCCTGCAGGCAATACGGCAGGCCCAGGCGCTGCACCAAAGTGGCCACGTCTTGGGCGCTTAAGAAATGGGTAGATGGGTGGCTGGACTGGCGTGTGCTGGTCAATATCGTCATGGGGTTCTCCTGAGCCGCTTAGGCTTGCTGTCGCTTGAACGCGGTGTCTTGTTGGGGCTGTCTAAGCAGTGTGGCTCGCAGCAGAATCAATTGGAATAGTCAAAAATGTACTAAATATGATAAATATCTATCATTTAGTCAGATAAAAATGCCAAAATAGCAAAAATGGACGAAACCGACCACCAACTCCTCTCCCTGCTGCGCCAAGACGCGCGCTTGTCGATTGCCGACCTGGCCCACAAGCTGGCCGTCTCGCGCGGCACGGTGACTAACCGCATCACCAAGCTAGAAGACCAAGGCGTGATCGTGGGCTACACCGTGCGCGTGCGCCCAGACGTGCAGCGCAGCGACATCAAGGCGTGGATGAGCATTGCGGTAGAAGGGAACCAAACCCGCACCGTCATTGCCAGCCTGCTGGGCGAGCCCAACGTAGCCACCCTGCACGACACCAACGGCCGCTGGGACCTGCTGGCCGAGCTGCGCGCTGAAAACCTGCAGCAGCTGAGTAAGACCCTAGAGCGCATTCGTTTGCTCAAGGGCATCAGCAATACCGAGACGAGTATTCATCTGGAGACTTATCGCTTGTCTTGAGGGGTGTGATGGCGCATGCTGCTTCGTTAATTGCTATGTATTAAATAGCAAGCTATTGAATATCCACGTCGGAAAAGCGCTGTTTTTTCTTCCAAAATGTGTGTTTTGAATATGGGCTGGCTTAGCGTGCGATCCGTTCTGCACCGCCTTGGTTACGGTCTCACCGAAGCGCGCGACTTAAAACAAACCCACAAGACAGGGTGAGCAGCGACAGGTCCCGCCGCCCGTCCAAGGTAAACAAGGCACAAAAGTATTGTCACGGGCTGTTAGCTGCCCCTTGTCATCCCCACAGCCCGCCACCACGTTCAACCCATACGCTGCATCACAGCGTGCGAAAGGCCAGACCATGTGGAAACGACTCGTGCTGATTTGGACCGCCCTGCGCGGTGACTTGACAGAGCTTTGGCGCGCTTTGCGGCATCCGCAGTCGCCCACTTGGCTCAAGCTGGGCGCAGCGGCGCTGTGTCTGTACCTGATCTCGCCGATTGACCTGATTCCTGACTTCATCCCGTTTTTAGGCGCAGTAGACGACGTGCTGATTGTCACGCTGGGGGTGAAATGGCTTTTAAAGAAGCTGCCTGAATCCATACGCAGCGCCGTTCGCGCCCGCTAAGCTGTTGCGTTTACCGCAAGTGTTGTAGGCCAGCGCAGAGTCTGCCTACAATCACTCTCATGCAACTCGCCGCCCCCCAACTGAGCCAACACCTACAGCGCGGCTTGAAGTCGCTGTACACCTTGCATGGTGACGAGCCGCTGCTGATCCAAGAGGCGGCGGACGCTATTCGTGCCACTGCCCGGGCGCAGGGCTACACCGAGCGCATGGTGCACACAGTAGCGGGCGCTCACTTTGACTGGAGCGAAGTGCTAGCGTCAGGCGGGTCGCTCAGCTTGTTTGCCGATAAACAGATCGTTGAGGTGCGCGTGCCCACTGGCAAGCCCGGTAAAGAGGGCAGCCCGGCCATTCAGCAGCTGGCCCAAGCGGCAGAGGGTAACGACAGCATGCTCACGCTGTTTATCTTGCCGCGCCTGGACAAAATGACCAAAACCGGCGCGTGGTTTGCAGCGCTAGAGAGCTATGGCGTGACGCTGCAGATTGACAGCATCGAGCGGCGCGTGCTGCCGCAGTGGATCGCGCAGCGCCTGGGCGCGCTGCACCTGCGCGTGAAAGCGGGCGAGGAGGGCGAGCGCACGCTCAAATTTTTTGCTGACCGGGTGGAAGGCAACTTGCTGGCCGCGCACCAAGAGATGCAAAAGCTTGCCTTGCTGTACCCTGCTGCCACACAAGCGGGTGCAGAGCAAGTTACAAAGCAAGGCGCAGAACTAAGTGCAGAGCAACGCGAACTGAGCTTTGACGAGGTAGAGGCCGCTGTACTCAACGTGGCGCGTTACGACGTGTTCAAGCTGTCCGAGGCCGTGCTGGCCGGCAACGTGGCCCGCGTGCAGCGCATGCTGGACGGTCTGCAGGCCGAGGGCGAGGCCACCGTGCTAGTGCACTGGACGCTGTCTGAGGACATTCGCGCGCTGGCCCGCCTGCGCAGCCTGATGGACGAAGGGCGGCCGCTGCCCATGGCGCTGCAAGAGGCGCGGGTGTGGGGCTTAAAGCAAAAACTGTTTGAGCGTATTTTGCCGCGCCTGTCGTCGGTGGACGCCGCTAACTTGCTGCATGCGGCGCACCAAGTCGACGGCATTGTCAAAGGCCTCAAGCAACCCGGCTGGCCTCAAGACGCTTGGGCGGCCCTGCACCAGCTGGCCATGATGGTGTGCAAGGTGGTGGCCTAAATCAGCCAAGCTAAATCGGCCAAGCTAAATCAGCTTGCCAATCAAGGCCGCGACCAGGCTGAGCACAATGGTGGAGCCCAGCGGCACCGAAATCAAGCGCCCGCGAAACGTAAAGCTAAAGTCGCCCGGCAAGCGCCCAAACCCCCAACGGGTGAGCGCAGGCGCCAGCCAGCTGATGAGTATCAACGCAAGCAAGGTAACGAGTAACCAGCGCAGCATATACTATTACTTTAATAGCAAACTATTGAGTATTCACGTCGGAAAACTGCCTAAATTTTGGGGTAAGACGTGTCCGCCACGTCGATCCGCCCAAAGTCGTCCGCAAGCCGCGTGATGTCGTCCTCGCCCAAATAAACGCCTATCTGCACTTCGATAATCTCCACCGGCTCGCTGCCCAAGTTGGTCAGTCGGTGGATTTGGCCCACTGCAATGTCGCAGTGTTGGCCGATCTGCAGGTCAAACTCAACCAAACCGCCAGCTTGGCCCAGCGTCACCCGCGCCGTGCCGCGCACCACCAGCCAATGCTCGGCGCGGCGCGCATGTTTTTGCAGGCTGATGCGCTGGCCGGGGTTCACGCAGAGGCGTTTGACCAGGTTGCCCAGCTGGGCTGGGCCATAGCTGGCTTGGTCCATCGTTTCGTACCAGCCCCAAGGGCGTTGGCTGCGCTGAGGGAGGCTCTGGGGGTGGACGGCGGTCATTGGCGTTGCATGTTTCTACAAAGTGTGGGTGCGGTCGCCGGCTGCAAAGCCGATGGGTTCAAAGTCTGCGCTTTTGCCAAAGGCTATCACCTTGAACAGCTCGCCCATTTCGTGCTCGGTGGCCAGTTTGGCTGCGTGGGCCCGCTGCAGCGGGGCTAACTGCTCTAAAAAGGTGAGCAAGCCGCAGTTCATTAAAAACCGGCCCTGCGCGCAATAGCCCAACACGTCCAGGCCCGCGTCTTGCCCGGCCAGCGCAATACCGGAGAAGTTGATGTGCGCGGTGATGTCTTTGTCGCCCACTTTGTCCAGCGGGTCGGGGTCGGCTTGGTGCTGGTAGTGGCACATCAGCGTGCCCATGTGGCGCTGCGGGTGGTAATACTCGGCCTCGGGAAAGCCGTAGTCAATTAAAAACACCGCGCCGCGCACCAAGTGCGCCGCTAGGGTGCGCACAAACGCCTCGGCTTGGGGGTGGATCTCCGTTAAATAATCGTGGCTGCCGGGCACGTCTAAGGGCGGGCGCAGATCGGTCGGGCGGTCTTGCCACATCCACTGGCTGGGCAGTGCGGCATCCGTGGGCACTGGGTTGCCCAGCGCAGCGAATGGCGCAGCAACCCAGGGCGGCGCGCTGCACACGCCGCGCTCGTGCCACGCGCCGCCCGAGGCGGCAGTGCGCGCCAGCAGCTTCACGGACATGGCGTCCAGCACCTCGTTGCCCACCACCACGCCCTCCATCTGCTGGGGCAGCGCGCTGAGCCACTGCACCCGCTGGCCCAGGTGCGCCAGCTTGGCCTGTTGGCGCGCGCGCAGGCTGGCCGATATTTCAACAATGTAGTAGCGCGTAAAGGCAAGCCCAACCTGGTCCAGGTGCGCGCAAATCTGCAGCGCCATAGCGCCACTGCCTGCGCCAAACTCATACACGCACTGCGTGCCTGTGGCCTGCAGCGCCTGCGCCACCTGCGCGCCCAGACACTGGCCAAATACGCCCGACAGCTCCGGTGCGGTAACAAAGTCACTGCCCGGTTGCGCCGTGCCGTCAGCTGCCACGCGCGCGGGCAGGCTGCCCAGCTTGGTTGAGCCGTGGGCGTAGTAGCCCAAACCGGGCGTGTACAGCGCGGCCTGCATAAAGTCGTCAAACGCCAGCCAGCCGCCTGCGGCTTGCATGCGCGCAGTGATAGCCTGCTGTAAGCGCGCGTCCTGCGCGTCCGATACACTAGAAGTTAATGTGTTCACTGGTGTATTGTCCTGTATGAATCCTGCTCCTGAGTCTTCTGTGGTTTTGGTGACCGGCGCTGCCAAGCGGCTGGGCCGTGAGATTGCGCTCCATCTGGCCCGCGCAGGCTGGCGTGTGGCCGTGCATTACCGAGGCTCTGCAGCTGAGGCTGACCGCACCG
>JANPDG010000085.1:0-1801 GCA_031431335.1 Polaromonas sp.
TCTTGCAGCCGTGTGCCGGTGATTAACGGGCTGACCAATGAGTTCCATCCTTGCCAAATTTTGGCCGATATATTTACCTTCGAGGAGCATCGCGGCTCCATCAAAGGCAAAACGGTGGCTTGGGTGGGCGACGGCAACAACATGGCCAACACTTGGCTGCAGGCCGCAGCTATTTTGGGCTTTAAGGTCAACGTCAGCACACCCAGTGGCTATGAAATTGACAAAAAACTCATGGGCAGCCTAGGTATTTCGGGCTCAAGCAACTACCAGTTTTACAAAGACCCGCTTGAGGCCTGCACCGGCGCACATCTGGTCACCACCGATGTGTGGACCAGCATGGGGTTTGAGGCCGAAAACGCCGCGCGCAAAGTGGCGTTCAACGACTGGTGTGTCGACCAAGAGATGATGCAAGCCGCCCAAAGCGACGCTCTGTTCATGCACTGCCTGCCCGCCCACCGAGGCGAAGAAGTAGCAGCCGAAGTGATTGACGGGCCGCAGTCAGTGGTGTGGGACGAAGCAGAAAACCGTATGCATGTGCAAAAAGCACTGATGGAATATTTGCTGCTTGGCAAGGTGAGTTGATCGGTTCACACCGAGGTGATACACTCAAACCTGTCGACAGCAGGAGAGCGCTGAAGCTAGATCAGTTTAGTTTCAGCCACCGAAGGCGCAAACTTCCATAATCGCTCAGGTCCATGTACTGCCCAACGACACTAGCCGTCTGGAGAGCCGATGTGTGCAATGCACATCGCACCGAAGGAGCAAAACCCGCAATGAATATGTGGGTTGAATCTCTCAGGTAACAAGGACAGTGGAAGCGGCCGATGCAGATATTGCCCAGCTTGCCGTCCATGCTTTGCGACTCTGATTTTATAATTAGAATCGCTACAGTAATAATAGCAAACTATTCAATATTCACGTCGGAAAACTACTGTTTTTTATGACAAGGATCGACTATGAAAGTCATCGTACTAGGCGCTGGCGTGACCGGCATCACCACGGCTTGGTTTTTAAATCAGCAGGGCCACGAAGTTACGGTTATTGAACGGCGAGCCGCTGCCGCGCTGGAGACCAGCTTTGCCAACGGCGGGCAAATATCGGTCAGCCACGCCGAGCCGTGGGCCAACCCCGGCGCGCCGCTCAAAGTGCTGAAATGGCTGGCCAAAGAAGACGCGCCGTTATTGTTCAGGCTGCGCGCCGACATGAACCAATGGCTCTGGGGCCTGGAGTTTTTGCGCAACTGCACTCCTGCGCGCACGCGCCACAACATTAAGCAAATCGTCAACTTAGGCATGTACAGCCGCAGCACGCTGCAAAAGCTGCGCGGCGACTTGGGGCTGCAATACAGCGCATTATCGAAAGGTATTTTGCACTTCTACACCAGTCAGTCTGAGTATGACGACGCCCAAGCGCCCGCGCGCATCATGCGCGAGTACGGCTGCGAGCTGGACATGAAAACCGCAACTGAATGCGTAGCCATTGAGCCCGCACTGGCGCAGTGCCAAAGCAGCATCATCGGCGGCAGCATGACACCCAGCGACGAGTCGGGCGATGCCCAAGCCTTCACCACCACGCTTGCCGCCAAGTGCGCCGAGCGCGGTGTCAAGTTTTTGTACAACACCCACGTTGTTGGCCTGCAAACCGCAGGGAGCGCTATCAGCCAAGTGCAGGTCGCTCAGGGCCAAGGCGAGGCAGGCGGGCAAATCCACGCACTGCAGGCCGACGCTTATGTGATGTGCCTTGGCTCGTACAGCGCGCAGTGGGCCAAGCTGCTGGGCCAAACGCTGCGTATCTACCCTGC
>JANPDG010000086.1:0-2795 GCA_031431335.1 Polaromonas sp.
TGCAGCCACTGCGCAAAAAAATCAATGCACGCGCGCACCTTGGGGCTGCGGTGGCGCTCTTGCAGCATCACGGCGTTAATCGGCACCACGGGCGAGTCGACCAGGTCGTTAAGCACATACACCAGTGCGCCGCTTTGCACCAGCGGGTCGCAAATAGCGGTGTTGCCGCGCACAATGCCCAAGCCCTCAAGCGCCATGCGCATCATGATGCCGGTGGAGCTGGCGCGGTAGTGGCCGCGGGGCTGGTAGAGCACGGCTTGGCCACCCACTTTGAACTGCCAGCGGTTAAAGGCAGGAATCACGCTGTTGGTGATCAAACGGTGCTGGTCGAGATCGCCCACGCTGCGCGGCGCACCGTACTGCTGCAAGTAAGCGGGCGCGGCATAAATACGCCTGCCATGCTGACCTATGGCGCGTGCCACCAAATTGTCTGAGCCCAGTGGCCCGGTGCGTATGGCAAAGTCGATGCCTTGGCGGGCAATGTCGATAGGGCGGTCGTCTACATGCAGCTCTACGCTAAGCTGCGGGTGCTGCTGGGCCAATGCGTGCAGGCTGGGCACCACCACATAGTGGGCCATGGCTGGGCTGACGCCAATATGCACCGTGCCTTCAACGGCACCTTGCTCGCTGGCAAAGTCGGCTTCTAGGTCTGCCAGATGCTGCAGCATCTTTTTGCCATGCTCCAAGAGCGCTTGGCCCGGCTCGGTAAGCGACAAGCCATGCGTAGAGCGGTGCAGCAGGCGCACTTTGTGCAGCGCCTCTAAGCGCGAGATGGCGCGCGAGACCATGCTCACGGGTGCGTCTCGCTCGCGCGCCACGCCAGACAGCGAGCCCAGCTCGGCAACACGGGTAAAGAGGGCAACGTCGGTTAAGTCCATGGGCAGTATTTGAACTTGGTTTTGCATTTATTGCAATAGCGTAGTGCACTACAGGCGGTTTCCAAGCCCCGCGCTAGTGCCTACAGTAGAGCCATCCCCAGCACATTTACTGCCTAGTTAATGGGGGAATTTTAAGGATTTTATTATGTTATTTATCTCTCAATCGACCCATCAAGCCCGTGCCATCGCAGCCGAGCAGAGCTACCAAGATTATTTGCGTTTATCGCAAAACGCCCGTGTTGCAGCGGTGGCTGCCCGCCAAGCGGCCAGTGCAGCGTTTTGGGCGAAAGTGTTTGGCCTAGTGGGCAACGCAGTGCGCGCAGTAGCTACTGGCATCAGCGCCTGGGCCACAGGGCACCATGCCAGCGTGCGCTTGGGCGCAGGCCACCAAACCCACCACATCGGAGCCTAAAACCATGCCCACCCTGCGCCTCCAAGTTGCCCCCTTGCTCAACCCTGAGCGCTACGCCGCACTGGGCGCAGCGCTGACCCGCATCACCGCACAGGTGCTGCACAAAAAGCCTGAAGTCACGGTGGTGATGATTGACGACTTGCCTGCTGCGCGCTATGTGGTGGGCGGGCGTGATGCGGCGCAGCCGATTGCGTGTTTAGAGATCAGCGTTACGCAGGGCACCAACACAGCACTTGAGAAAGAGCGCTTTGTGCAAGAGGCCTACGCCGAACTGCACCGCCAGCTCAGCAGCCCGGGCGCGCTGCTGCACGAGGCGAGCTATGTGATTGTGCGCGAGCTGCCGGCGGACAGTTGGGGCTATGGTGGGGTGACGCAGGCTGGGCGGCGCATGCGGTCTGAGCGGGTGTAGTTTTTGGACGCATCCCTACCACCGGTTTATAGCGTTTGATCTTTACGGTCACCTCGCCACATGGCCATGCAATAGCTGATGATGCCTAAACCTAAGCCAATGATGAAAAATATAAGCAAACCGACCACCCATAGGGGGAAGTCTTTCTCACCTGAGAAGTGACGCATCAGGCCGTAGATAAGACCTGCCTCCATCCCGATCATCGCCAGTGGAATGCCAGCATGCAAGACCGTATTGATACCCACACTTGCTAATTTATCATTGCTTTTGCCTAAGACCCAACGGACGATGATCAGCAGGAAAAACCCCAAAATCAACAGCATTACCAGTAACCCAAACTGCATAGCGAATGCGCGAAAAGACACTTCAAGCGCGGTTTGCATGCCATTGGCGTAGGCCACGCGAAGCTTCTCGCCAATACTAGGTTCTTCACCAGAACGAATACTGCTGGGTATGCGTACCGTCTTTTCTTGGTTGTCGGTGAACTCAACAATGCTTGTATGCATCAGCACATTGCGCGTTTGTCGGCGCTTATCGCTGTCTGTATAGTCCTGCCTTTCCCATTTGCTTTCCACCTGGACGATCGTAGATTGATACTGCGGCAAAGCAGCGTATTGGTGAGTGGTCTCGATCAGCATGACCAAAAATGGGAAAAACAAAAAGCTCATAGCACCCAAAATCAAGGCTAAAAAGCCTGCAGATAAGCAGCCTACTCCTTCATCTTTGCCTGATTTCGAAAGCTCATCGCGTCGCCATTTCTTGAGCGTTTGGTGAGTCAACCAAATGGAAAAAAACAAAGAAAAGACAAAAGACCATCCGTAGGCTGTTTGTGGGAGATTCATAAATGCTATGCGTTTGATTTTGGTGTGGTTTGAAGGCGATGCACGGCTATGCCTTAGCTCTTGAAATGGTCAAACGAAGCAAAGCTGTGCGCTACTTCAGCGCCAGACGCATCGCGCAACACCAAGCCGCGTGATGCCGTGATGCTGCCGATGCGGGTGACCGGCGTAGCGCTACTTTGCGCAGCTTGCGCTACAAGCTCACGCGCGTTGACAGGCGCGGTAAACAGCAGCTCATAGTCGTCGCCGCCTGCGGC
>JANPDG010000087.1:0-1757 GCA_031431335.1 Polaromonas sp.
GCTGCGGCAATATCAGCGCGCACCGCATCGCGGCTGAGGCTGCTTTTAAAGGCCATTTTGTCCAGTGATGGCTCGCTGTTTTGGCTGGCGGCAAAGGCCTGGCCCGACAGTAGTGCGGCTGCGATCAGAGCGGAGAGGGGAATAGCTTTGTTCATGGTAATTTCCTGTTCAAGTTAAAGGGTTGAAATTCCGAGGTGGGTTGGTTGATGTTGACAACCCATCTCAGCGTCGGTGTGTGTTGCCGCCCTATTGCTGCAAACGACGCATCGATGGGTTGAACTGTACTATTGCTAATTCATAAGATAAATACCAATTTAATCAATTAATTGTTGTCGATAATGCAATAGTGGGTGGATAATTAATACGGTACACCCACCCGTCATTAACTTTAGGCAGCCCTGTATGGACAGACTACTTTCTATGCGTGTTTTTCAGCGCGTGATTGACGAGGGCGGGTTTGCCGCTGCGGCGCGTGCGCTGGATGTGTCGCCCGCCATGGTGACGCGACTGGTCAACGATTTAGAGTCGCACCTTGGCACGCGCCTGCTGCAGCGCACCACCCGCAGCTTGGCCTTGACCGACGCGGGGCAGGCGTATGTGCTGCGCCTGCGGCATATTTTGAACGAGGTGGACGAGGCCAACGCCGCAGCGTCTGCCAGCTCGGGCGATTTGCAAGGCAGCCTGCATATTTTGGCAACACCTCTCTTGGCCACTAACTTTATAGCGCCGCGTGCAGCTGCGTGGCGGGTACGTCACCCAAAGCTGCGCCTGGATATCGCGGTGGACCACAACCCTGCGCCGCGTATCGAGGAGTTTGACCTGAGCTTTTTGGTGCTCGAAGACGGCAACAACGCCAACATCGTGGCGCGCGCCCTGGTGCGCAGCGAATGGGTGGTGTGCTGCGCGCCCAGCTATGTGCGCCGCAGCGGCTTGCCCAAGCGCCCCGAAGACTTGGCCACATTCGACTACCTGCGGTTTGTCGCGCCAGGGGCTTTTATGCAGCATGGCAAAAGCCTGCATTTAAAGCACACCGCAGGCACCGCAGCGCCGGTGGATGTTAGCCCGTATGCCGCCATTCACTCTGAAAGCATGGACTTGGTGCTGCGGGCTACGCTGGAGGGTGCAGGCTTTGCCGTGCTGTCTAAAATTTTGGTCGCGCCTTACCTTTCACGCGGTGATCTAGTGCATCTGCTGCCCGACTGGAGCCTGGGCGCCATCACTGTGTACGCGGCCATGCCCAGCCGCAAGTTCATCCCCGCACGCAGCCGCGCTTTTTTGGATTTTCTGGATGAGTACAAATTAGCCCAGTCAAGCCAACGGGCTCATTCCAAAACCACTAAACCCTCCGCATCAAGGTCTGCTGGCAGAGTTAAGGTGAGTTAAATACTATGCTATTAATAGCAAACTATTTAATATCCACGTCGGAAAAATGCCAAAAAATTACCTAAAGTACATTTACACAGATGCGTGCGAATGGTGCATCCCAGTTAATATGCATCCTGTGCTGGCTGCTACCGCCAGCTTTTCAATTGGAGCCTTGAATGCCATTTCCCCCGCCCGAGCGCTTGAAACTACTTGCCGTCAAAGGCGTAGGCCCCACCGTGGTGTCGCGGCTGGAGCAGATGGGGTTTATGTCGCTGCACCAACTGGCCAAGGCCAATGCGCTGGATATATTGAGCCAAGGCGCAAAGCTGACGGGCTCGTCTTGCTGGAAGAACAGCCCGCAGGCCAGGGCGGCGATTACCAGCGCAATTGAG
>JANPDG010000088.1:0-21536 GCA_031431335.1 Polaromonas sp.
CTGCACAAAGTGCTAGCCCAGTCTGGCCTAGGCTCGCGCCTGGAGATGGAGCAGCTCATCACCGAGGGACGCATATCGGTCAACAACACGCCTGCCCACATTGGCCAGCGCGTGCAGTGGGGCGACCAGGTTAAGGTCAACGGCAAGCCGCTGCGCATCCGCATCGACCCGCCGCCCGCCCGCGTAATTGCCTACCACAAGCCCACCGGCGAGGTGGTGACGCATGACGACCCACAAAACCGCCCCACCGTGTTTCGCCGCTTGCCCAAGCTGTACCAAGGCAAGTGGCAGTCGGTAGGCCGACTAGATTTGAATACTGAGGGCCTTCTGCTGTTCACCAGCTCGGGCGAGCTGGCCAACCGCCTCATGCACCCACGCTTTGGCCTGGAGCGTGAATACGCTGTGCGCGTGTTGGGTAAACTGTCTAACGAAGAAAAGCAAAAGTTGCTAGACGGCGTGCAGCTAGAAGACGGCATGGCACAGTTTGGCAGCATTGAAGACGGCGGCGGCGAGGGGTCGAACGCTTGGTACCGCGTCACCATTAGCGAGGGGCGCAACCGCGAGGTGCGCCGCATGATCGAGTCGGTGGGCCACGCGGTCAGCCGTTTGATCCGCATTCGCTACGGCGCCATGATGCTGCCGCGCGGCTTAAAGCGCGGTGCCCACATGGAGCTGGACGAGCAAGACATCAATGCACTGTTGCGCGCAGCTGGCGGCGGCAGAGACGAGAGACGCGATGAGCGTGGCCCGCGACCAGAGCGCGATGCGCGCGATACCAGGGGCCCGCGCGGCCCACGCCCTGCCCAAGACTACCGCACCCCACAAGATGCTCGCATAACCGCTGATCTGCCAGCTGATCCAGCCCACCACACACCTGCCAGCGGCGACCCAGCATTGGCCGGACAGGCGCATCCCTCGCAGGGCGCAGATGGCGCACTGCAAGGACAGTTTGACTCTCCAGAACGCGACCCTAACCGCGAGGGCCGAGGCCTGCGCCGTGGGCCAGGCGCCATGCGCAACGGTAACCGCCGTAACGACCGAGGCCCTAACAATCGCCCCAACCCCAACGGCCCGCGCGATTACCAGCCGGGCCAAGACCCACGCGGTATGCGTCCGCCTAACGTCCAAACAGGCCCATCCGACGCTTACCAAGGCGACGACGACTTCGATGACAACCAAAGCCAAGCAGGCGTGAGTCACGAAAGCGGCTTTGCACGGCCTAACAACCGCGGCCGAGGCAATCGCAGCCCAGGCGGCGCACCATTTGGTGGGGGTGGCAACGGCAACTACAGCGGCGCAGGGCGCGGACGCGGCGGCCCCAACGGCCCTGGTGGCGGTGGCCGAGGCAACGGCATGGGCGGTCAAGGTGGCGGGCAGGGCGGCCAGCCTGACCCGATGAAAACCTCTCTCGGCTATATAGGCGCAGACAGCCTGCAGCGCCAGCGCCAAGCAGGCCCTGGCGGTGGTGGCGGTCGCAGCGGCGGCACCCGCGGTGGCCGTGGGCCCAGCCGGGGCAACGGCGGTGGACGGCGTGGGTAATAGCGACACATGTGTCGCTATTTAAATCACTATTGATTTAATAGCAAACTATTGAATATCCACGTCGGAAAACTGTTTGAAACCTTAGGTAAATGTGCCGATGCCATATGCATAAGGCGCACCAAGCGATTTGCGGCGCACAGTGGCTCATCCGGGCCTTGCCCACACCTAGAAACTGTCACACATTCGGGTTAGAATAGTGGGCTAACTTGCATGCAAGTCAATTTATACTTTTCATTGGGGAAAACAACCATCATGGCTATCGAACGTACCTTGTCCATCATCAAACCTGACGCCGTCGCTAAAAACGTGATCGGCCAAATTTACGCACGCTTTGAAGCTGCTGGCCTCAAAGTGATTGCCGCCAAGATGGTGCACCTGTCACAAGGCGAAGCCGAGGCGTTCTACGCTGTGCACGCTGCACGCCCGTTCTTCAAAGACTTGGTCAGCTTCATGGTCTCCGGCCCAGTGATGATCCAAGCCCTGCAAGGCGAAGGCGCAATTTTGAAAAACCGCGATTTGATGGGCGCAACTGACCCTAAGAAAGCCGCCGCTGGCACTATCCGCGCCGACTTTGCTGACAGTATTGACGCTAACGCAGTGCACGGTTCTGACGCTGCAGAAACCGCAGCCCAAGAAATCGCTTTCTTCTTCCCAGGCATGCAGGTTTACGCTCGTTAATTCGCAGCGTCACCCAGCACACCCAAAGGACATGTCGGCGCAAGCCGGCAGCACCCCACTATGACGGCCAACCTGCTTGATTTTGATCTCGAAGGTTTGGCCGTTTTTTGCGAGGGCTTGGGTGAAAAGCGCTTCCGTGCCACCCAGCTGTACCGCTGGATCCACCAAAAAGGTGCCTCAGACTTTGGCCAAATGACCGATTTGGCTAAATCACTGCGCGAAAAACTGGCCACTACGGCCCATATTGCCCCCCTCAAAGTCCTCACCGAGCAAAAGTCCATAGATGGCACCATTAAATGGCTGTTTGATGTGGGCAACGGCGACGCAGTAGAGGCGGTGTACATTCCTGAGGCCGACCGCGCTACGCTTTGTATTTCATCGCAAGCGGGCTGCGCGGTAGGCTGCCGTTTTTGCTCCACAGGCCATCAGGGCTTTAGCCGTAACCTCAGCAGCGGCGAAATCATTGCCCAACTGTGGTTTGCCGAACACACCTTGCGCAAGCTCAAAAACACAGATCAGCGCATTATTTCTAACGTTGTGATGATGGGCATGGGCGAGCCACTGCAAAATATGGCCGCTCTGGTGCCGGCCTTGCACACGATGCTCAGCGACCACGCCTATGGCCTGTCGCGCCGCCGCGTCACCGTGTCTACATCTGGCGTGGTGCCCATGATCGACAAGCTGGCCCAAGAGTGCCCTGTAGCGCTGGCGGTATCGCTGCACGCGCCCAATGATGCACTGCGTGACGACTTGGTGCCCTTGAACAAAAAGTACCCCCTCGAAGAGCTGCTGGACGCCTGCAAACGCTATATTGAGTTTGCCCCGCGCGACTTTATTACGTTTGAATACTGCATGCTAGACGGTGTCAACGATACGCCAGATCATGCCCGCCAGTTGGTGGATCTGGTGCAGCGCGCGCAGCTGCCCGTGAAGTTCAACTTGATCCCATTTAACCCGTTTCCTGCTTCGGGGCTTTTGCGCTCAGGTGCAAAAGCTGTAGCGCAATTTGCCCAAATTTTGCAGAACAGTGCTATCGTTACCACTGTACGTAAAACCCGGGGTGACGATATTGATGCAGCGTGCGGCCAGCTGGCCGGTGATGTGCAAGACCGCACCAATGCCACTGAGCGCATGGCCCAGCGGCGCGTTGTGATGATGCGCAAAGACTCTGGTTTAGAGTCCGCACCCAGCGCATCAGGCAGCGGTAATAGCGTACTTTGAACAGGATTACCTATGACCGCCCTCCATGCTATGTTCGCTAACCGCACTTTAATGATCGGCACACCCCGCTGGGCTGCGGCGCTGATGCTGCTTTCCGCGCTCTGGCTAACAGGCTGCGCCAGCAACCTCGAGGGCGACAACGCCGCCAACCGCAAAGACATCATCACCGAGTCAGACGAGCCCGAAGGCCGCAAACGCGCCCGCATCCGCCTAGAGCTGGCTTCGGGATACTTTAGTGATGGCAAGCCCACCATCGCATTAGACGAGATCAAGCAATCTTTGTTGGCCGACCCTACCTTTGGCGATGCATTCAATCTACGAGGCTTGATTTATATGCGCCTGAACGATATGCGTTTGGCGGAGGACAGTTTTCGTCGTGCGATGACGCTGAATCCGCGCGATGCCAATTCAGCCCACAATTTAGGCTCGCTGCTATGTCAGCAGCGCCGTTACCCCGAGTCGTTTGCGGCCTACCGGCAGGCACTGGTTGTGCCGCTGTATGCCGAGCTGGCCAAAACCAATATGGCGATGGGTTTGTGCCAGATCGCCGCGCAGCAAAAACCCGATGCCGAGATCAGCCTGACCCGTGCATACGAGCTCGATGCGGGCAACCCCATCATTGGCTATAACTTGGCCACCTTACTCTACGAGCGCGCAGACTATGCGCGCGCGCAGTTTTATATTCGCCGCCTCAACAACACGCAGTTTGCCAACGCAGAAACCCTGTGGTTGGGCATCAAGGTGGAGCGCCGCCTAGGCGATAACATTGCTTTGAACCAGTTGGCCGACCAATTGAAAAGGCGCTTTCCGCAATCGAGCGAACTAGCTGCTTACGAACGAGGGGTATTTAATGAGTGATGGCACCGAGTTTGCCAACGGCAGTAGCCCAGCCACCGCAGGTCAACTGCTCAAAGCGGCCCGCGAAGCCCAAGGTTTACACATTGCAGCTTTGGCTGTATCGCTGAAAGTACCGGTCAAAAAGCTTGAGTTGCTCGAAGCAGACCGCTTGGACGAACTGCCAGATGCTGTTTTTGTGCGGGCGCTGGCATCTAGCATGTGCCGCGCACTCAAGGTGGATGCCACCGAGATTTTGTCTAAGCTGCCGCAAACCCACAAGCCGCGCTTGAACCATGCTGAGCAAAGCCTGAATGCGCCTTTTCGCATGCCCACGGATGGACCTGCGCCCAGCGTGCTCACTTCATTGAGCCGTCCTGCGGTGCTAGGTGTTATGGCCTTGTTGCTCGCGGCGGTGGTTTTAATTTTTTTACCTGACATGCAGCAAAAATCGGGTGACGCTGCCAATGCTGCATTGAGTGGACTTAAAAATAGCGTGGCATCGGTCAGCCTAGGTGGTGACAGCAGCGGTACTGCCATGGGCGCAGGATCCGTGCTTACCAATGATGGCGGTGTTCGTCCGTCGACTGCGGGTGTGGGCGACGCGCAAACCACCGTAGCGCTCAGCGCCAACGGAGTGCAAAGTGTGAATCCTACAGCCTCAACGCCAACCGTTGCCAGCCCTACACTGGTGATCTCTACCAGCTTGTCAACTGGCACTGCAACAGCTGCGGCGGACGGCATCGTGGTGTTCCGCGCCAAAGGTGAAACATGGGTTGAGGTCATAGACGTGAATAACAAAGTCACTCTGCGCAAATTATTGGTGCCCGGTGAGCTGGCTGGCGCCAGCGGGGCTGTGCCGCTGCGCGTGACGGTCGGTCGCGCAGACCAAACCAGCGTCACTGTACGCGGCAAGCTGTTTGATGGCGAGAGCTTGGTGCGTGACAACGTGCTCCGCTTTGAAATCAAGTGAGGTGGCTATGAATTCAGCGTGTTTACCTGATGACTTGCAGCCTATCGCGGTGTCTACTCCCGCCGGGCGGCGCTCGCGCCAAGCCAGTGTTGTTTGGGGGCCGCGCTCGGTCACGGTTGGGGGTGATGCCCCTGTGCGTGTGCAGTCGATGACCAATACCGATACCGAGGACGCCATCGGCACTGCCATTCAAGTCAAAGAGCTCGCGATTGCTGGCTCGGAGATGGTGCGCATCACGGTCAACACCATAGAAGCTGCCCAGGCTGTGCCTTATATCCGCGAGCAGTTGGACAAAATGGGCATTGATGTGCCCTTGATTGGCGATTTTCATTACAACGGACACCGCCTGCTCACAGAGGTTCCCGCCTGCGCTGAGGCGCTTTCTAAATACCGTATCAACCCTGGCAACGTAGGCAAGGGCGATAAGCGCGACAAACAATTTGGCCAAATGATCGACGCGGCCATGAAGTGGAACAAGCCCGTGCGTATCGGGGTGAACTGGGGCAGCCTCGACCAAGAGCTTCTCGCTTCGTTGATGGATACCAACAGCTTGCGTGCAACCCCTTGGGATGCAAAACAGGTGATGTACGAAGCCTTGATCACCTCAGCTATCGAATCGGCCAAGCGCGCTGAGCAAATGGGTTTGCGCGGTGAGCAAGTTATCTTGAGTTGCAAAGTATCGGGCGTGCAAGACCTGGTCAGTGTCTACCGCGAACTGGCCAAGCGCTGTGACTATGCGCTGCACTTGGGCCTTACGGAGGCGGGTATGGGCACCAAGGGCACGGTTGCATCAGCAACCGCACTGTCCATCTTGCTGCAAGAAGGCATTGGTGACACCATCCGCGTGTCGCTTACGCCTGCGCCGGGCGAAGCGCGCACGCAAGAGGTGGTGATTGCATCGGAGATTCTGCAGTCCTTGGGTTTGCGTATTTTTGTGCCTAGTGTCACGGCCTGCCCGGGCTGCGGTCGCACCACCAGCGACACCTTTCAACATTTGGCCAAACAGATTGATGATTTTTTGCGGATGCAAATGCCAGTGTGGCGTAAGAAATATCCAGGTGTAGAAAACCTCAAAGTCGCTGTGATGGGCTGCATCGTCAACGGCCCCGGCGAGAGCAAGCACGCAGACATCGGCATTAGCCTGCCTGGAACTGGCGAGGCACCGGCTGCGCCAGTCTTTATCGACGGCGAGAAGGCCTTAACTTTGCGCGGTGCGGGTATTGCTGACGAATTCCAAGTATTGGTAGAAAACTATATTGAAAAACGCTTTGGGCAAGCCGAATTGGTAAGTGCATAAAAAAGATGGCAGAAAAATTGAGCATAGAAAAACTAGTAGCGGTCAAAGGGATGAACGACATTCTGCCGCCCGATTCGGCAACGTGGGAATGGTTTGAAGAGCATGTGCGCGAAGTGATGGCGCTTAGCAGCTACCGCAACATTCGCACGCCCATCGTCGAACCCACAGCGCTGTTTGTTAAAGGCACAGGGCAGGGCACCGATATTGTTGAAAAAGAGATGTACTCTTTTGAGGACAAACTCAACGGCGAGCACCTGACTTTGCGGCCCGAAAACACCCCTGGCCTGGTGCGTGCCGCCATTGAACACAACCTAACTTACGACGGCGGCAAGCGCCTGTATTACATGGGCCCGATGTTTCGCCACGAGCGGCCTCAGCGCGGGCGCTACCGTCAGTTTTACCAGCTAGGTGCTGAGGCGCTGGGCTTTGCCGGGCCTGAGGTAGATGCTGAGCTGATGCTGCTAGTCCACCAGCTATTTAACCGCTTAGGGTTGCAAAATGTGCGGGTTGAGCTGAACAGTTTGGGTGTACCTGTTGAGCGTGCGGCACACCGCGCGGCACTGGTGACCTACTTTAACCAACACGTCGATACGCTGGACGCAGATTCGCAGCGCCGTTTGCAAACTAACCCTTTGCGCATCTTGGACACTAAAAACCCGGCCATGCAAAGTATGGTGCAAGCCGCGCCGCAGCTCCTTAGCTATTTGGGCGAGGCCTCGCTTAAACATTTAGACACCGTTAAAAGCCTGCTCACTGCGTGTGGCGTGCAATGGACAGTTAACCCGCGCTTGGTGCGCGGGCTGGACTATTACAGCCACACGGTGTTTGAGTTCATTACCACTGAGCTAGGCGCACAAGGCACCTTGTGCGGCGGCGGGCGCTACGACGGGCTGTTCGAAACCTTGGGCGGCAAACCCACTGCAGCGGTCGGCTGGGGCATGGGCATAGAGCGCGTGCTAGAGCTGGTAAAAGAGCAGTCGCTAGCCCATGGAGCGCTGGTGCCCGATGTGTATGCCGTTGTGCCTGATGCAGCCGCTATGGCAATAGTCGCCACCACCTTGCAGGCTTTGCGTGCACTTGGTGTCAGCGTGCAAATGCATGCCAGTGCTGACGGCAGCGTGGGCAGCTTTAAGAGCCAGTTTAAAAAAGCCGACAGCAGCGGCGCGCGCTACGCGCTGATTTTTGGCACGGACGAGCTGTCGCAAGGCAAAGTGGCGCTCAAAGCATTGCGTGCGCCTCAAGGTACGGAGGCGTCCAATGCGCAGCAACTCTTTGCATTGGATGCCCCAAAACTCTTATTTCAGGCTTTAAAAGCTTAAATTTTCTCTCCTACGGGCGTTCTAAAGGTTTGCAGCTTGAGCGTCCTACTACAATCACTCCATGGCAAAACATTTAGACCTCGAAGAACAAGAGCAACTTGACCAGATCAAGGCATTTTGGAACCAATATGGCAACATGATCAGCGCTGCGCTGATTGTGGTGTTTGGCACGATCGCTGCCTATAACGGTTACAACTACTGGCAGCGCAGCCAAGCGCTGCAGGCGTCGTCTATGTACGATGAGGTAGAGCGGGCCGTCAAAGCGGGCGATGCAGTCAAAGTAGAGCGCGCTTTTGCTGACATGAAAGACAAGTTTGGCGGTACGGTCTATGCCCAACAAGCCGCTTTGCTGGCTGCGCGCAGCTTGCAAGACAAAGGCAACACAGACGGTGCTAAAGCTGCACTCAGCTGGGTTGCAGATAAATCGGGCGACGAAAGTTACAAGGCGGTTGCTAAACTGCGTTTGGCCGGGCTGTTAATGGAATCTAAATCCTATGACGATGCGCTCAAACAAACCGAAGGCAGCTTTTCTAAAGAATTCGTCGCCTTGGTGGCAGACCGCCGTGGCGATATTTACTTGGCACAAGGCAAGAAAGCTGAGGCCAAGCTGGAATACGAGAAGGCCTACAAGGCCTTTGAAGAGCGTGCTGAATACCGCCGCTTGGTCGAAGTTAAGTTGAATTCACTGGGTGTTGACCCCACGCCCTTGGTATCAACAAGCATTAAAGCTGCTGCTGTAGAAGCATCTGCAGCGGTCAATGCTGCGCCTGCGCAAGCGGCTGCACCAGCAGCTTCCGAAGCCGTGGGAGTTAAACCGTAATGGCATTTCATTCGGCAAACCCTAAAACTGCGCTGCTGGTTCTGGTATCGGCTTTGTTGCTAAGTGCGTGCTCGGGCAACTCTAAGCGTCCTGCACCCGCTGATTTGGGCACAAATACTGCTCTCATTGGGGTTAAGCAAGCCTGGACCAATCGTATGGGCGAGCCACCTGTGGGTGCATGGCCTGCCGTAGTGGGTTTGACCGTGGTGGTGGCTGCTGTGGACGGGACAGTCGCTGCCATAGACGGCGCGACAGGCCGGGATCTATGGCGCGGCAATGCAGGTGCCAGGCTCTCCACGGGGGCAGGATCTGATGGCAAATTAACTGCGGTGGTGACCATGGCTAACGAAGTCGTGGCGCTGGACAGCGGCAAAGAGCTCTGGCGTTCAAAAATTGGTGCACAAGCCTATACAGCACCTTTAGTGGCTGGCGGGCGGGTATTCGTGCTCGCAGCAGACCGTAGCATGACCGCTTTCGACGGCACAACCGGACGCCAGCTGTGGACACAAAAACGCACCAATGATCCATTGGTTTTGAAGCAACCTGGTAGTTTGCTGGCTGTGGGCGACACCTTGGTTGCTGGCATGTCGGGTCGTTTAGTCGGATTGAACCCTAATACAGGTGTGGTGCGCTGGGAGGCTGCTCTGGCCGCGCCGCGTGGGGTGAATGAAATAGAGCGTTTGGTGGATATGACCGGACGAGCCAATCGCGTGGGCAATGTTGTCTGCGTGCGCGCTTATCAATCAGCGGTGGGGTGTGTGGATGCAGCACGCGGCAGCCTGGTTTGGACCAAGCCCGCTAACGGATCTGAAGGCGTGCACGGTGACGACCAGCTCGTGATTGGCACCGAAGGTGATGGCAAAGTAGTGGCCTGGCGTCGCAATGACGGTGAGCGCATTTGGACATCAGAGCGCCTGCGTTACCGTGATCTGTCAGCACCTTTGGTGCTGGGTCGCTCTGTGATTATTGGCGACAGTACAGGCACCGTGCATTTATTGTCGCGTCAAGACGGCTCACCACTCAATCGCCTCAGCACTGACTCGTCGGGCGTGGCGGCTTCACCAGTGCAAGCTGGTGACACGCTTGTTGTAGTTACCCGCAACGGCGGCATCTACGGTTTTGCGCCTGAATAGAACTTACATAAAGCCAACCCATGAAACCAGTGTTGGCATTAGTCGGCCGTCCTAACGTCGGCAAATCGACCCTTTTTAACCGCCTGACCAAATCGCGAGATGCGATTGTGGCCGACTATGCGGGCCTCACGCGCGATCGCCACTACGGTAATGGCAAGCACGGCAAGCACGAGTACATTGTCATTGACACCGGAGGATTCGAGCCCACAGCGGAAAGCGGTATTTACAAAGAAATGGCCAAACACACCCGTCAGGCGGTAGCCGAAGCGGATATTGTGATATTTATAGTTGACGGGCGCGAAGGTATCAGCGCGCAAGACTACGACATCGCCAACTATTTACGCAAGCTGGGCAAGCCAACCATACTGACCGCTAATAAAGCCGAGGGCCTTAAAGAGGGTCATCAGGTATCGGATTTTTATGCGCTAGGGTTGGGTGATGTGATGCCCATATCTGCCTCGCATGGGCAGGGCATGAAAGAGCTGCTTACGCTGGCCTTTGCACCACTTAATTTGAGCGATGAGCCAGAGGAAGTGGTAGACACTGGCGCCATCAAGCTAGCAGTTGCGGGCCGTCCCAACGTCGGTAAATCGACCTTGATCAACACTTGGCTGGGTGAAGAGCGCCTGGTCGCTTTTGACATGCCAGGCACCACGCGCGACACTATTAGCGTGCCGTTTGAGCGCGATGGCGTGATGTTTGAGCTGATCGACACCGCTGGTATTCGCCGCAAGGGTAAGGTTTTTGAAGCGATTGAGAAGTTTTCAGTAGTCAAAACTCTGCAGGCTATCGAATCTGCCAACGTGGTGCTGTTGTTGCTCGATGCTACACAAGGCGTGACAGACCAAGATGCGCACATTGCGGGCTATATTTTAGATTCTGGCCGCGCAGTGGTGGTGGCTGTGAATAAATGGGATGCGGTAGACGCTTACCAGCGCGAGCTGCTTAACCGCTCCATCGAGCTACGCTTAAGCTTTTTAAAATTTGCCAACATTCATATGATTTCGGCAACCAAGCGCCAAGGCTTAGGCCCTGTCTGGAAGTCTATTGCTCAGGCGCACAAGGCAGCGACCTGCAAAATGCCTACCCCTATGTTGACCCGTTTGTTGCTTGAAGCGGTGCAGTTTCAGGCACCTCAGCGCTCCGGGATGTTTCGGCCTAAGCCTCGCTACGCGCACCAAGGCGGCATGAACCCTCCTGTCGTGGTGGTTCACGGCAACTCGCTCGACGGTATTACAGATTCCTACAAAAGATATCTGGAAGGCCGTATTCGCAAGGCTTTCGACTTGACAGGCACTCCGCTCAGGGTTGAGATGAAGTCCGCCGGCAACCCCTACGGCGACAAAGACTAAATCCCTCGAAGACCCACTGGATATACCTGAACTTTTGATAGCAGCGGAAGTCTATGGTATGTTCGAGAGTCACCATTCATTTTTTTAACCAGTTCTCTTGAACACGGAGCATATCGTGAGCAATAACAAAGGCCAACTTTTACAAGACCCATTTTTGAACCAACTTCGCCGCGAGCATGTGCCCGTGTCGATCTACTTGGTCAACGGCATTAAGTTGCAGGGTCAAATTGAATCTTTCGACCAGTATGTTGTGCTCTTGCGCAACACTGTGACCCAAATGGTCTATAAACATGCCATTTCTACCATCGTGCCAGGCCGCGCCGTAGCGTTTACCAACGTGCATACCGAAGAAGACGCCGCACTAGGAGCTGCTCCTGCGCAATGATGGTCATGACTCTAAGGTGTCCGCGCCTGAAGTCGTTAAAGTAATCTTGGTAGGTGTCGATCTCGGTTTGCCGCATTTTGACGGCGAACTCCAAGAGCTGGGTTTGTTGGCACAAACTGCTGGTATGACGCCAGCGCACCGCATCACCTGTAAACGCAAAGCGCCTGATGCAGCGCTGTTCATTGGTTCGGGCAAAGCTGACGAAATCAAAGAACTGGCTATGGCAACAGGGGCCAGCGAAATACTGTTTGATCAATCGCTCAGTCCCGCTCAGCAGCGCAACCTGGAGCGCCATATCGGCTTGGCGGTGAACGACCGCACACTGCTGATTTTGGAGATTTTTGCGCAGCGCGCGCGCAGCCACGAAGGCAAGCTGCAAGTCGAGCTGGCACGCCTGCAATATCTGTCGACCCGGCTGGTGCGACGCTGGTCGCACCTTGAGCGCCAACAAGGCGCTACGGGGACGCGCGGAGGCCCAGGTGAGAAACAAATCGAACTTGACCGCCGCATGATTGGCGAGACCATCAAGCGCACCAAAGCCAAGCTGGAGCAGGTTAAAAAGCAGCGCGGCACCCAGCGCCGCCAGCGCGGGCGAAACAACCATTTCGGCATATCTCTGGTGGGCTATACCAACGCAGGCAAAACCAGCCTGTTCAATGCCCTGGTGAAAGCGCGTGCCTATGCGGCTGACCAGCTGTTTGCCACCCTAGACACCACCACACGATCACTGTATTTGGGCGATGCGCAGCAGTCTGTCAGTTTGTCCGATACTGTAGGGTTTATTCGCGACCTGCCGCATGGCTTAGTGGATGCGTTTGAAGCCACATTGCAAGAAGCTTGCGAAGCTGACTTGCTGTTGCATGTGGTGGATGCTGCGAACCCTAACTTTACCGAGCAAATCCATGAGGTGCAGCGGGTGCTGCTAGAGATAGGCGCTGACAAAGTGCCTCAGGTTTTGGTTTTTAATAAGCTTGATGCTATTGAAAAAGAGCGCTGGCCGCTGCATTTAAGCGATATGTATGAAATTGAAGGTATCTCCACAGCCCGCGTGTTCACGAGTGCGCATGATGGCGCGGGCCTGCCTGCGCTGCGCCAGTTACTGGCTGACCGTGCCTGCGTGGTCAGGGCATCACCCCTACTGCAGGATGAAGAATCTGATGCTAATTTGGATACGGCGCAATGATTAGGCACAATGCAGGTTGTATAGTGCTGCATTGAACTCCCTTGGCGACACTTAACACTCAATTTATAAGCTCACCTTAGCTCACATGAACCTGATTGCTTTTCCCTCAAAATTGGCTACATTACCCAGCGCCATTGCACGTGGCCTGCGAGGCATGTTTAACCTCAACGATGGCAAATGGGGCCGCGAAGGCGATGCACCTCCACCAGAGGGCTCCGCTGCAGCAGGCGACAAGCCAGCAACCACACCAGAGGCTCCTGCACCCACGCCAGCGCCTTCACCTGCCGCGCCCGCAGAGCCTAACAACGTTCGCCCTATCAATGGCGGTGGACAGGGCGGTAATTCGCAAGGCCCTAATCAAGGCCCGCCCGATTTAGACGAAATTTGGCGTGATTTCAACAAAAAACTCAATGGTTTGTTCGGTGGTAAAAAAACCGGCAACAGCAAAGGCCCCACCGACTGGAACCGCCATAACCAAGGTGGTAACGGAGGTGGTGGTACAGGCGGAGGTTTTCAGCCTGATATGAAGTCAGCGGGCATCGGTGTGGGCCTGATAGCCGCGGTGGCAGTACTTATATGGCTTGGCACTGGTGTCTTTATCGTGCAAGAAGGCCAGCAGGCGGTAATTACTCGCTTTGGCAAGCTCAGTAGCACGGTAGAAGCAGGCTTTAACTGGCGTCTGCCA
The DNA here is from genome assembly GCA_031431335.1 of Polaromonas sp. Taxonomy (GTDB): domain Bacteria; phylum Pseudomonadota; class Gammaproteobacteria; order Burkholderiales; family Burkholderiaceae_C; genus JAAFIP01. The sequence continues at coordinate 13,423 of JANPDG010000088.1, forward strand.
TACCCTATTGAGCAGCACGAGACGGTAGCACTGACGCAGTTGCGTTCGGTGGAGATTGGCCGTGGAGCAACCGCTCAAAACACCAGTCTCAAAGACTCGTCCATGCTCACCCAAGATGAAAACATCGTTGACATCAAGTTCACGATCCAATACCGCCTGAAAAATTCGGCTGATTATCTGTTCCAAAACCGCAACCCTGATGACGCAGTGATCAAAGCCGCCGAGTCGGCTATTCGCGAAGTGGTGGGCAAAGGCACGATGGACTCTGTGCTCAGCAAAGATCGCGGGTCTATCCAGCTAGATGTAGTTAAAAGCGTGCAAGCCCAGCTGGACCGCTACAAAACGGGTATCCAAATTCAAACCGTCAACATCCAAAACGTACAGCCACCCGAGGCCGTACAGGCCGCGTTTGACGATACCCTCAAAGCTGGCCAAGACCGAGATCGTGCCAAAAACGAAGGCCAAGCCTACGCTAACGACGTGATTCCCCGCGCCAAAGGCACCGCAGCACGCTTGAAAGAAGAGGCCGACGGCTACAAAGCCAACGTGATTGCACGCGCCGAGGGTGATGGTCAACGGTTTAAATCGGTCTACACCGAATACCAAAAAGCACCTCAAGTCACCCGCGACCGTATGTACACCGACGCCATGCAGCAAATCTACACCAGCGTGACCAAAGTAATGGTCGATTCGCGCCAAGGCAATAATCTTTTGTACCTTCCTTTGGACAAGCTGATGCAGGTCAGTGCTGGGCAAGGCTCTGAGATCGTCACACTTCCAAGCAACGGCGCAGCAAGCCTGCCTGCAGCTTCTACAGCTCCTTCCGCAGCTGTTCCATCAGGCGCCTCACGCTCACGCGAGCGCGACAGCCGCTAAGCGCCAAGGAGAACATTTATGAATAAACTTGGACTAGTTATTTCCACCCTTTTGGTAGCGCTCGCTGTGCTGGCGTCTACATTGTTTGTTGTCGATCAGCGCCAGTTTGGTGTGCTGTACTCGTTTGGTCAGATCAAAGAAGTGATCACCGAGCCTGGCCTGCGCTTTAAGCTGCCGCAGCCGTTTCAAAACGTCGTCTTTTTAGACCGCCGCGTGCTCACGCTGGACAGCCCAGAGACCACCCCCATTCAAACCGCTGAGAAGAAAAACTTGGTGGTGGACTGGCTGGTCAAATGGCGTATTGCCGACGCGCGCCAGTTCATCCGTACCAACCCCGGTGGCGCAAACACCACCACCGCTGAAGACCGCCTGCGCTCCGTGGTGCAAGACGCGCTCAACGCTGAAGTGACCAAGCGCACCGTCAAAGACGTGCTCTCCACCGACCGCGACAAAATCATGCAGGGTGTGCAGCAGCGCTTGGTCGATGATGCCAAAACTTTTGGTATTGAGATTGTTGATGTGCGCATCAAGCGTGTGGACTTTCCTGCGCCTGTGGCCGACTCGGTTTATCAGCGTATGAAGTCTGAGCGCCAACAAGTAGCCAACGAGCTACGGTCGACTGGCGCTGCCGAAGGTGAAAAAATCCGCGCTGACGCTGACCGCCAACGAGAAGTGTTGATCGCCGAAGCTTATCGTGATGCGCAAAAGGTCAAGGGCGATGGCGATGCCAAAGCTGCTGCAGTCTATGCAGAAGCCTTTGGTCGCGACGCCCAGTTTGCCCAGTTTTACCGCAATCTAGACGCCTACAAAGCCAGTTTTTCTAAAAAGAGCGACGTCATGGTGCTCGACCCCTCCAGCGAATTCTTCAAAACCATGCGCGGTGGCGGCCCGGGCAGTGCCCCTCCAGCCAAAAAGTAACCCCTAGGCAGAGGCCATGGACACCCTGTGGAGCGCCTTGGCATTGGTGTTGGTGATAGAAGGGCTGATGCCCTTTTTATCGCCCGGTGGCTGGCGGCGTATGTTTGAGCAGGTGCTCAAGATGCAAGACGGTCAAATTCGCTTTTTCGGCTTTGCCAGTATTCTGCTCGGGCTGATTTTGTTGTGGATCTTGAGCTGATTGTGAGCTCAATGGGCTAGAGTTATGCTGCATTCGGGTATTGTAATACTCCTATTTTAATAGCTAACTATTTAATACCCACGTCGGAAAACTGCCTAAAAATCTTCCAAATATCACCTCTTCAATGTCACCTGCAAGGCTTAAGTAGATCTAAGTCAGGCTCATACACACTGGCCGAGATATTGAGCAGACCCAGCGCGGTGTGAAACAGGTTGTCGTGGCTGGCGGTTTGCGTGGCGCGTTGGCGCAGGCAAGGTTCATTTAGGCCGAGCGATTGGCGCATACCGGGTGAGAACCACATCACCATGGGCACTTGGGTTTGCTCTTTAGGGGCAATAGCATACGGCAGGCCGTGTAAAAACAATCCACTTTCGCCCAGCGACTCGCCGTGGTCAGAGGCGTAGACCACCGCCGTGTCTAGCCCGTCAGCCTTGGCCTGCAGTTTGGTGATCAGCTGTGCTAGCACATGGTCGGTGTACAGGATGGCGTTGTCGTAGGCGTTGACGATCTCGTTTTGGCTGCAGCGGGCTAGGTCGTCACTTTGGCAAGCGGGCTTAAAGCGCTCAAAAGCCGGTGGGTAGCGGCGAAAATACGACGGGCCGTGGTTGCCCAGCATGTGCAGCACCAGCACCTGTTTGCCGCCTTTGGCTCGTAGCGCGGCGATGCGCTCGTCCAGCCCTGCTAGCAAGCCTTCGTCCATACAGCGGCCATCGCTGCACAGGCCGGGCGGGTTCAGGGTTAGCACTTGGTCTACAGTGCTGTTGCCAGGCAAACCATCGCACACGCCTTTGCAGCCTGATTGGTTGTCTCTCCAGTGCACCTGCGCGCCCGCGCGTGCCATCACATGCAAAAGCGACTCGCTGGTGCGAATGGCCGCCTCATCGTAGTTGCGGCGGCCTACGGGTGCAAACATGCAGGGCAATGACACCTCGGTATTGGTGCCGCAGCTGGTGACTTGGCTAAAGTTGATTACATTGAGCGCTGCCAGCTCTGGGGTGGTTTGCCGCGTATAGCCGCCTGTGCTGGCGTTTAAGCCCCAGTTGGCAGCGCGGGCGGTTTCGCCGACCACCATCACCACCAGATGGGGTTTGGCACCTGCGGGCAGGGCGGTCATCACAGCATCTAGCCCCAGGCTTTGGCGCGGCTTGGCTGCGCCTTTAAGCTGCGCTACGGCCACGCTGCCCAGCGACCAGAGGTAGTTAGATGGTGTGGCCAAATAGCGCACCTCTTTGTGGTTGCGCATCAGTGAGGCAAAAGGCTGAAACACCACCATCACTGCTGCCACTGCCAGCGCCAGTGCCCCCAGCATATAGGCCATGCGCAGCACCAGCGCACGCGCCCATGGCCGCTGCACTATGCGCACGCGCCACAGCAGCAGCGTGGGCAGCGCTGCGTACAGCGCCATGTGCAGCGCCCAGCGCCAGCCCAGCAGCTCGCGCGTCTCGGCCAGGTCGGTGCGCACCACATTGCGCAGCATCGACGGGTCAAGGTAGACGCCGTAGCTTTGCATAAAGTAGCTGGCCGAGGCGGTGGCTATCAGCAGCGCGGTGAGCACAGGCTTGGCGTTCCAGCGGCTCACCAGTGCGCACAGGACTGCAAATGTGACGGTGATGTACAGCACAGTAAGTGCTAATCCAAAGCCCCAAGTGGCGGGCAATGACCACAGGCGGCTTTTGAGTGCGGCCACAAAAAACAGCTGGTTGGCCGACACCAGCCAAAATACACTGATGGCCAGTAGCAATTGCTCAAGGGTAATTTCGATACCGATTGAGTCAGACGCAGCGGATGCAGATGCAGCACGCCGAGAAGTAAAGCGTTGAAGTAGCTTCATGCGCGCCGACCCGTCCAGGGCCGCATCAGCGCCCAAGGCAGTGCCCAGCAGATCCATGCCGACCACAGCACATGGCTGGGGTAATGTGCGCCGCGCGCGATCTGGGTGATGCTAAACAAGACACCGGCAGTGCAGACAGCGGCCAAATACCCACGCGCACGCCGTGTATCGTGCTGTTGCCATAAAAAATACAGCGTAAAAAAGCAAAACGCGGCGCTGCTGTGACCCGACGGAAAGCAGTGGCCAGCGCCCGCGCTGGCCTGCGCCCAGTCCCAGTGCGACACATAGGTCGCTATGCCGCCAAACTCGGTTAAGTCCCAAGGGCAGCTGGTGCTGCTGGCACGTTTGATGAGCTGAACCACTGCAATGCTGACTAAGGTGATGAGCACAGCAGATCGCCGCCACTCACATCCCACAAGATGACAAAGGCCAAGCCAGTCCACACAGCCAAGCTATGCAGGGTTAAAAAGGGCGGTGGTGATATCGGATAGCCCGCAGCCAAGCGGGGGTGTACATAAAACATTGGCGTTATTGTCTAAAACATGTCTTAAGCTGGCCTGAAGCCAAGCTGAAGATCAGCTTAAGACATCTTTCCAAGCGTTGTATCGCTATGATGGTATGCATATGTCACTTTGTGTTGTGCACCATGCGCCTGTTATTGATTGAAGACGACCTGATCTTGGGCGAGGGCTTGCGCGACTATTTGCGGCTAGAGCACCATGTGGTGGACTGGTGCACGAGCCTGCAAGAGGCCCGCGCCTTGCACAGCGAGCCTTATGACGCGCTGCTGGTGGACTGGCAGCTGCCCGACGGCTCGGGCGTGCAGTGGCTGCAAGCGATCAGAGCCAGGGGCGACCACACGCCCGCCCTGGTGCTGACCGCGCGCGACTTGTTGTCTGACCGCATCACCGGCTTGGACGCAGGCGCGGACGACTATTTGGTCAAGCCCTTTGAGCCCGAAGAGCTGTGCGCACGCCTGCGCGTGATCGCCCGGCGCAGCGCAGGCAGCGCCAGCGCCCGTGTTCAGCTGGGCGCGGTAGAGCTAGACATGGCGGCGCGCCAAGCCTGGCTGTCAGGCGCAGCGGTAGAGCTGACCGCCCGCGAATGGGCGGTGCTGCAGGCGCTGCACTCGCGTGCGGGGCGCGTGGTGCCCAAAGCAGATTTAGAGCGCCTCACGGTGGGCATGGACGCAGACATTAGCAGCAACGCCCTGGAAGTGCATATCTCCAGCCTGCGCCGCAAGCTGGGGCGCCAAGTGATTGACACGGCGCGGGGCATGGGCTACCGGCTAGGAGACTCTGTATGAGCGATGCACACAAGCTGCCCTCCATTCGCAACCGCTTGCTCAATGCGCTGCTGGTCTGGTCGCTGGTCTGGACAGTGGCGGTGTCTGCTGCCGTATGGCTTGCAGTACATGCAGAGGTAGAAGAGCTGCTAGACGAGACCTTGCAGTCCGCTGCCCAGCTGCTGCGCGTGCTGCTGTCGCAAACCACTGCGCTGGCAATGCCCGCTGCTCAAAGCGCCTCAGAGCCAACGGGCGAACAGTTTGCCTGGCAAGTGGTGGGCTACAGCACGGGTGACAGCGCACCCCAGCTGCTGGCCAGCTCGCCCAATGCGCCCACTACAGGGTTTCATCTCGCCCCCATGGCAGGGTTTGTTGACTCAGCGGGGTGGCGTGTGTATGGCCTGGCGCTGGGCGCTGACGGGCGCATGCTGTACGTGGCGCAAGACCACGCTGAGCGCAGCGAAGCGCAGTTTGAGGTGGCGCTGGGCGCAGCTTTGGCTTCGCTGGCCATTGCCCTGCTAGCGCATGTTTGGCTGCGCACCAAAACCCGTGAAGAGTTGCAACCCCTGCAAACCCTGGCCGAGCGCTTGGCGCAGCATGACCCGCTTAAAAATGGCAGTGCCTTGGGTATAGCCCAGCGGCAAGAGCTGCAAAGCGTGCATGACGCGATTGACGCGCTGGGCGAGCGGCTGGCGCGCCGCGTAGCCAACGAGCGGGCTTTCAGCGGCCACGCCGCCCACGCGCTGCGCACGCCGCTGGCGGGCATCGACGCCCAACTGGCGGTCGCGCTGCGCGAGTGCCCGCCCGAGATGACGCCGCGCCTGCAAAACATCCGCTCGGCCAGCGCGCGCCTGCAGCGCGTGGTAGCGGCGCTGCTGTCGCTGTTTCGATCTGGCGCTGACTTGCAGCGCGAGGCTTTGCCACTGGGCGCATGGTTAGCGCGCTTGCCCGAGACGCAGCTTGCGCTGCAGGTCGATGCACCAGCACCCCTGCTCGCCGACCCCGACCTGCTCGCAGCAGCGCTGATTAACTTGCTAGACAACGCCGTGCGCCACGGCGCGCGCAGCGTAAAGTTCACCATGCCCAGCGCCACCACACTGCGCCTGCATGATGACGGCAGCGGCGTCACGCCTGAGCGCCGCGCAGCCCTGAGCCAAGCCATCCAAACCCAAAGCTACGAAGGCACCACCGGCCTAGGCCTGATGCTGGCCGACATCGTGGCCCGCGCCCATGGCGGGCAACTCTCGCTACCTGCAGTAGACTCAGGCTTTGCCGTTGAGCTTAGATTGGCGGGCGACACTTAGCAAGATTTTTAGGCAGTTTTCCGACGTGGATATTAGATAGTTTGCTATGTATTTAATAGTATTTAGGTGTAACTATTTAATCTATAAAAGGCGGCTTACCAAACGCCAGTATTAGGCATCGACTGCCAAGGCTCTTGCGGGGCCAGGCGTTCGCCGCGCTGCAGCAGCTCTACCGATATGCCGTCAGGCGAGCGCACAAAGGCCATGTGACCGTCGCGTGGCGGGCGGTTAATGACCACGCCGTGGGATTGCAGGTGGGCGCAGGTGGCGTAGATGTCGTCGACCGCGTAGGCCAGGTGGCCAAAGTTGCGCCCGCCTGTGTACTGTTCACTATGTGTGTCGCTGGGCCAGTTGTAGGTCAACTCGATCTGCGCCATTTCGTCGCCTGGAGCGGCTAAGAAGGCGAGGGTAAAGCGCCCTGCAGGCACTTCGCGCTTGCTCAGCAGCACCAGGCCCAGCGCGTTGCAATAAAAGTGTAGCGACGCGTCAAGGTCGGTGACGCGCACCATGGTGTGGAGGTATTTCATGCTTTTGAATGTAAATCAGTGCTGCGTGACATTAAGGGATTAAGGGATTAAGGGATTAAGGGATTAAGGGGCAAACGTAACGGCCTCACTGATGGACCACACTTAGCGTCCAAACTTCGCCTCGATGCTGGCCTTACCCAGCGCATTGCCGCCCACCATAAAGCCGGTGAGCGACGCAGTGGCGTTGGCGGGCAGCTCTAGTTTGTCAACTTTAAGCGCATACACGGTGAAGGTGTAGCGGTGTGGCGCGCGGCCCTGTGGTGGGCAGGGGCCGCCCCAGCCGGGTTGGCCAAAGTCGGTGTTAATTTGCAGCGCGCCTGCGGGCAGCGATTTGCCATCGCCCACACCTGAGGCCAAGCCTGTGGCGCTGGCAGGCAGGTTCACCACCACCCAGTGCCAAAATCCTGCGCCGCCGGTGGGCGCGTCTTGGTCGTGCACCATCACGGCAAAGCTTTTGGTGCCAGCGGGGGCGTTTTTCCAATTCAGAGCGGGCGACACGTTGCCGCCGGTGCAGCCAAAGCCGTTGAACACATGTTTCATCGCAATGGGCGCTGCAGCAGAAACATCGGGGCTGGTCAGTTCAAACGACTGGGCAAACGCGAGCGCGCTGGCCAAAGCGCTGCCCAAGGCGAGGGTGGCTGCGGCTGCATGGCGAAGTGTGATGGACAGAGTGGTTTTCATATGAATCCTATGAGTTTTGGAAGATTTTAGAGCACTTTTCCGACGTGGATATTGGATAGTTTGCTATTAAATATATAGTAAATAAATTATTGAACAGCAAATCATCGTAGCAAAATACTTGATCGTATGCGCTGGCATTGCGGCATGTAGGGCCACTGGTTTGGCAATGCTTTGCGGATGTAGTTTATTTGCCTTGCAGCGCTGCAACCACATGCTGTGCCACCAGCGCGCTAGACGCTGGGTTTTGCCCGGTGATCAAGTGGCCGTCGCGCACCGCGTAAGGCACCCAGTCGGGGCCGCTTTCAAACACGCCGCCCAGCGCGCGCATTTTGGTTTCTAGGTGAAACGGCACCACGTCCATCAGGCCGGCAGCGGTTTCCTCTAGATTGGTAAAGCCGTTGACCTTTTTGCCCAACAAAATGCTTTTACCGTCGGTGCGCAGAGCATTAACCAAGCCCACGGCAGCGGTGTGCCACGGCCCCGCAGGCTTGGT
>JANPDG010000089.1:0-1506 GCA_031431335.1 Polaromonas sp.
GGCCAAGCGGTATCAGCTGTTGTAGGCTACGCTGCTATTCGCTACCTCGGTGAGCAACACATCAAAGACTGCGTGCGCGTAGCCCAAGAAGCTCAGCTGAGACTGCCTGCGCCCTAGGCCCTGTTTCGACCTAATTTTTAGGCAGTTTTCCGACATGGATATTCAATAGTACGCTATTGAATAAATAGCGAAATTAACCTTGCAACCACACATCATCCTGTCCCAAGGCTGCGGGCGCTGGCATACTTTGGCCTAGTAATCGGGCCTTGAGCCAAGCGGCAGTGACTGCAGCGGTGGTGCGCTGATGGGCTACCTCGCTGGCCAGCGTAGAGGCTTCGCGCTTCATTAAAAAGTTGCTCGGAATCACTTTATCGATGCCTGCAAACGTCAGGTGATCAGCGCCACTGAGGTACAGCAGCGCTTTGTTGCCCGCAGGCAAGCAGTCGTACACCTGTTTGCGCGAGGCTACGGTTTCGCCATTGTTCAGCACCTCGCCGTCCAGGCTGCCAGACACCAGCAACATGGGCCGCGTAACGGCTTTGAGATCGTTAGTGGCTTGGGCTGTGGTGGCGTCTTTGCCCAATGCGGGGCTCATGGCGACAAACGCTTTGACCCGTGCATCCATTGGGCCTGTGCCGCCCGCCTTGGGAAAAACCTGCCCTGCGACAGCCTGTGTGGTGCGCGCGCCCATCGAGTGGCCAGCCAGCGCCAGCCGCTGCAGCGGCACGCTGGGCCATGCGCCTTGTTTGGCCACTTGCTTGCGCGCCATCTCGTCAATGGCAAACTTCACGTCTGCCACGCGGTTAATCAGCTGCTCGGGTGCCATGGCCTTGCGCAGCGCGCTAAAGCCGCCTTTCATGGCCAAGTTGTCGCTGCCGGGGTGCTGCAAGTGCACCACCAGCAGGCCTGCGTCGGCCCAGGCCTTGCCCCACACATCAGCGCCCGTGCGCCTGCCACCCACACCGTGCGAGAAAATCACCACACCCTGCGGCTTGGCCCCGCCTGTGGGCCAGCGCAGCAGCGTAGGCACTGCGCGGCTGCGGGCGGCATCTGTCCACAGCTCGTCTTGCAGCTGAGCTGCTTCTTGAGCTTGCACCCAAGGGCTGGCGCAGCCTGCGGCTAGCGTGAGTGCGCCCAGCCGCAACAGGCTACGGCGGCTAATCGCCAAGTGACCCATTGAGTTCATTTCAAGCATATGCGACATGGCTTGTGCCTTTTCGTTCAATATATTCAGTGTTAACGCGCAGCACCGCTGTAGCGTTGGCGCAAGCGCCCAGCTACAGCTGTAAACAATGTAATTCTCAACTTCTGCAGCACCCAATTTACAAAAACCCGCGACTTAACCTGCCGCCCCAGCCTGACCATCGCCGCTTCATGCCATAATATGGCCAGACTGGAAACGTGACCGAGTGGCCGAAGGTGCTCCCCTGCTAAGGGAGTATGGGGTGTAGAGCCTCATCGAGGGTTCGAATCCCTCCGTTTCCGCCAGTCAAACCAAGCAATTTA